>JAAENI010000571.1 GCA_024224595.1 Hyphomicrobiales bacterium | reverse complement strand
GAAAGAAACAATTTCGGGCATCACAATGATCAAAACCTATTCGCTTGAAGAAGAGATGAGTGGGCGAATGGGCAAGGTGGTTGAGGTATTGCGGGGACGTAAAGATCGCATTGCCAAACTTGGGGCACGTACTTCACCCATCATGGAAACACTGGGTGGAATAGCCCTGGGTGTTTTGGTGATTTATTCCGGCTGGTGGATTACAACCCACGGCACCGAGGGGATTGATCCTGATTACCCGGGTAAATTGATGTCGTTTATTACGGCATTCCTGCTCGCCTATGCCCCGGCAAAAAAATTGGCAAAACTTCGCGTTTCCCTCGAAAAACTATTTGTCGAAGCCCGCTACATGTATGATCTGCTTGATGATCAAAAGCCTGAAGTGGAACTGTTCGATGGTGAAAAATTTGCCAGTTCAACCAAATGTGATGTCGAGATAAAGCATGTCAATTTTAGCTATAATTCCGTGTTACCAATTTTGCATGATGTCTGTTTAACGGGAAAATCCGGTGAAAAAATTGGACTTGTAGGACCTTCCGGCAGTGGAAAATCAACCATATTCAAGTTGATCCTGGCATTGTATAAACCAAAATCCGGCACCGTGAAAATTGATGGTCAGGATGTATTTGGTGGAACACCAGAACATATTCGCGGTCTTATATCTTATGTCGGTCAGGAAGCCTTTATTTATACCGGTACGGTTTTAGAGAACATTGCCTTTGGTAAACTGAATGCGACAAAAGAAGAAATTGTCAATGCCGCTAAACTTGCCAATGCAGATGATTTTATCAACAGATTGAATGATGGTTATGATACTTTTGTCGGTGAGAACGGGGCTCAACTTTCAGGTGGGCAGCGTCAACGCATTGCGATTGCCCGGGCATTTTTAAAAGATGCGCCAATTGTGCTGCTGGATGAAGCAACCTCTTCACTGGATACAGAATCTGAACAGGCTATTCAATCATCGCTGGACGACCTGGTTGAGGGAAAAACGACATTTATCATTGCTCACCGCCTGTCAACGGTACAAAAATGTGACCGGATTTATGTTGTTTCAAATGGTTCTATTGTTGAGCAGGGTAACCACGCGAAGCTGATCAATGACGACAAGATATATGCGCAATTATTTAAGTTGCAATTTCGCGGGTAATCACCGGGCGTGTATTGAGCGGCGGCGAAATGGACTCAATTCACAAAATTGCGGCTGACGGTGAGATATTGCTCGAAAGTCGGTAATGCAAAGCGACTATAGTCACCCAGCAAATGCGTTCTGCTTGCGACAACCGTTGCACGAACAACAGGTGCCAATTGCGATCATTTAGTGTCAGGTGCCCCCCTGTGAACGGTCAGCGTGTCACGTTTCTATTTTGTTTTGTTCCGCTTGAACTTCCAAAAATCCTTCGACTGCGCGCTCAAGAAAAAGATGATTGGGACTGTCCTCGTTGTAAACGATATGCCCGGTCGTCTTGAATCCAGGTGCACGTTTAACGCGACACAGGCGTTTTTGTTGCAGCAATTGTCCTGCCGCTCTCAATGGCACATAACCACATGCATCATGCTCCAGAATATAGCGCAAGCCCAACATGCCGCTTCCGATGGAGAGTTTGCTTTCCGGCAGGCGTGGCTCGACACGGGTGACCTGGTCATTGATCTGAGGCCCCCAGTCCAACCGCACATAGACTGGCATATTAGTATCGTTCAATCTCGCGGGGCGTCGCGCCACAAGTACCATGGTCTCACCGGTGAGTGGTATTGTGTGCAAACCCTGAGTGGAGGTTATGGTATGTGTGATGGCAATATCCAGCTTGCCATTCTGGACAGATTTCAACATGTCTGTGTTGAAATCGAAATCCAGTTCCAACTTAATTTCAGGCATCGATTCCATAATCCATGCGGACCAATCCAGAACGAATTGCGCCCACATGCTATACTGCGCGCCGATGCGTATGAGAACAGTCCTGGAAACTGGCACTCCGAGCATGCTTGTTGCATGGCTCCAGCTTCGCACAATATTTTCTGCATGAGGCAAGAGTTGTTGCCCTGCATGGCTCAGTGTGGCCCCGCTTCGACCTCTCTCCAACAGATGCTGGCCAAGATGTTGTTCAAGCGTCTTTATCCGGGCACTGACCGCTGCCTGGGTAATGTTAAGTCGCTCGGCGGCACTGTGAAACCCGCCGGTTCTCGATACGGTTATAAAGGTGTGCAGGTTTGTAAGATGCATCTGTTTTGATAAATTATTTCTATCAAAATTGATAATATCAATTTGCTGTTTTTGTCAAATTAAAATGCTTACACAATTGGGTATTGAACACAGACCCGGTTGCGCAACAGGAGGCAAATCATGCAGGTGAACTGGATTCGCATGGAAGAGGGAACAAAAGAAGAATTCGCGTATCTGATGAAACTGGAAGAGGAATTCAACGCTGATCTTGTGGGGCGGGTGCTTGCGCATCTGAAAATGCTGGATGTCGACTGGGGTGGTTATGCCATCAACCGCTATCAACACTGCCTTCAGTCCGCAACACGGGCTTACAACGATGAGGCTGAGGAGGAAATGGTGGTCGCAGCGTTGTTGCATGACATTGGTGACATTGTTGCCCCGTACAATCATGGTGAACTGGCGGCAGCAATTCTCAAGCCCTTTGTTTCAGAGCGAACCCATTGGATCGTTGCCAATCACTGTGTGTTCCAGGGTTATTATTACAACCACTATCTTGGCGGCGACCGTCATGCGCGGGACCGGTTCAAGGATCATCCATGGTATGAGGACTGCGTATATTTCTGTCACACCTACGACCAATGTGCCTTTGATCCGGACTATGATACCAAGCCACTGGAGTTTTTTGAACCCATGGTACGGCGGGTATTTGAAGGTAAATCAGAACACCTTGAACTGAATCTTGAGCCGGCCTGATCGCTTCATGGTATTTGTTATCATGCGTGGAGAAAGAGCCAATGAACTCACGAGAGCGTTTTATGACAGCCCTCGAATTGGGCGTCCCTGATCGTGTGCCGACATGGGACTGGTTCGACGAAGCCGTAACCATAGGGGTGGCCAATGTTTTAGGATTGGAACATCACGACGGAGTGACGACCCTGCGCAAAGGCGATGAAACGCAAGAATCCGTTGATCTTTATTGCCGAGTGGTAGAAGCGCTTGGCGTCGATGGCACATCCAGTGTCTATAATACCGGCCTTAAAGCGGTAGATGAGCATTTTGGCCGCGATAAATACGGGCGCGGATACATTTTGAGCGAGAGTGGTATGCCCGCCATTATCGAACCGGCAGTGCGTTGTATGAAAGAACTGCGCAGTTACGACATGGTAACGCGCATTGAAAGGCATGACTTTGCCGGTCTGCGAACGGTTGTTGAGCGGCTCGGCAATGAACACGCCCACTGCCTGAATTTAAACGGGCCGTTCCAGGAGGCATGGAACGTGATGGGGGGTATGGACAAGACCATGATAGCTTTCATTGAAGACCCGGAGCTTGTTCATGGGGTCATGAGGGAGGTCACCCGTTTCAACAAGACACTAATGGATGAAGCAGCATCAATTGGAGCCGATTTCTTCATGGTTGACGGAGACATATGCGGTAACGACTTCCCTTTGCTGTCGGTTGAACTGTTTCGCGATTTCATTCTTCCCTATAAGAAACAGATGGTGGATCATGCCCACACGTTGGGGTGCAGGATTATCAAACATTCCGATGGCATGGTCTGGTCTATCATGGACGATCTTATCGAAGCAGGGTTTGATGGATTTCATCCGGTACAACCGCAATGTATGGACATGAAAACCACTAAAGCCTACCTTCACACCCGCATGTGCGTATTCGGTAATGTCGACTGCCTCGATCTTTTAGTGTTCGGTGAACCCAAGCAGGTGCGAGAGGCGACTAAACAGTGCATTGCCGATGGGTCACCGGGCGGAGGGCACATCCTTTGTTCGTCCAACTCCCTGCATCCAGGATGCAAGCCCGAGAACGTCGTTGCCCTGTTTGAAACAACAAAAGAGTTTGGTTCTTATGAAGACATTGCAGATCGGCCCAGGAGCGCCCCTCCGCCACCAGACGGGAAACCCAGTCGGCCAAGACGTCAAACCCTGCGACGCGGTGCACGCCATGTTGCCTGAACATTTTGTCGATCCATCCAGATTGACAACGACAATCAATATCGCCAGCCTGAAAGCTTCGGTGAATCATCAGTTTAAAGTTACAACCGGAAATTTGAGGCTTTTGTGAAACCTGAGAAAATTGGGACTTCGCCACATGATGGGAAATAATATGGAACGTTTTGAAATCCGCTGTGATCTGGCCGCTGTATTACGTTGGACTGCCCGATTGAATATGCACGAGAGTATTGCCAATCATTACAGCATGGCAGTATCCAGCGATGGTGCCCGTTTTCTGATGAATCCCTATGGGGTTCATTGGTCAAAAATGCGAGCAAGTGACCTTTTGGAACTGGATGCAAATGCACAGATTGACGACATCGGAGATAAAGTAGACCCAACAGCATGGGCTATTCATGGGGCAATGCATCGCGAAGTCCCCCATGCGCGTTGCATCATGCATGTGCATTCGAAATATGCCACTGCGCTGTCTTGCCTAAAAGATCCGGCAATGCCACCGATCGATCAAAACACCATGCGGTTTTATAATCGCGTTGCAGTTGACACCGGGTTTGATGGAATGGGGTTAGGTGATGAGGCATTGCGATTGGCCGGGGTTCTTGGCAATAAGTCAATGATGTTGATGGGACAGCACGGGTTTTTGACAGTTGGCCCGACAATTGCCCGGGCTTTTGACGACATTTATTACTATGAACGGGCTGCCGAGACTTACATGACTGCGCTTGCGTCGGGAAAAGAGCTGAATATAGCCTCACATGAGGTGGCAGAAAAAACAGCCGTGCAATGGGCAGAATACCCGAATTTTTCTGATAAACATCTTGAAGCAATTCGAGCAGTTCTTGATGAGGAGGAGCCTGAGTACCGCGAATAAAGTTGCCATGGGGTGGGCCGGGTTGGATCAAAGGGGTGAATGCAGACTCTTAGATTCAAAACATGACAGCAAACGCAATCGTATGCCGTGGCAAGGGAATACAAACGAGATGAATGGCCTTGACTAGCTATCTCGATGTTATATTTAAAGTAACTCTGATAGTAGTGGGTTGATACTTTGATTGTAGGAATTGATTTAGGAACAACAAATTCCCTTGTTGCTGTCTTTGAGGAGGGCAACGCCAAAATTATTGGTAATTCACTGGGAGAGTTGCTGACACCATCGGCTGTTCATATCGACAAATTCGGACAAGCTATTATTGGTTCTTCAGCCAAAAGCCATCTTGTAAATTCCCCAGATAGCACGACATCAAAATTCAAACGATTGATGGGCACAAATCATCTAACCAAAGTGGGGAAAAAAAACTTCAGACCGGAAGACCTTTCGGCTCTGGTTTTGAAAAGCCTGAAAGAAGATGCTCAAGCCTATTTAGGTCAATTGGTTTCAGAAGCAGTCATATCGGTGCCAGCTTATTTCAACGACATTCAGCGCAGGGCTACTGTCGCAGCTGCGGAAATCGCCGGATTGAAGGTGCGCCGTCTTGTCAACGAACCAACCGCAGCTGCTTTGGCATACGGACTGCATAACAAGGGTGACGAGAATACTTTTCTAGTTGTCGACCTTGGAGGGGGCACCTTTGACGTATCCATTCTAGAGCTGTTTTCTGGTGTCATGGAAGTAAGGTCCTCTGCCGGAGATGCGTTTCTGGGTGGGGAGGACTTCACTGACCGGATAGTCCAGTATTTCATTGAAAGAGCCAGACTAAATGAAAAACAGCTAGCCGCAGAAGACTTGCAACGTCTGCGTTCGATCGCCGATATAGCCAAACATGAACTCGGTGAAAAGCCGGTCACGACTGTTTCCTATCGCAACGGGGATGAAGAAATAGAGTTGTCGATATCCCGGGACAAGTTGGAAGAAATTTCAAACGATCTGATTAGGCGAATGACGATACCACTGCAACGCGCAATAGGCGACGCTGGTCTCAAAGCTGACCAAATCAGCCGTATAGTATTGGTCGGTGGTGCAACCCGTATGGTGGTTGTCCGAAATTTGATTACCAGACTGTTTAAACGGTTTCCTGAATATGAATTAGACCCTGACACGGTCGTGGCATTAGGAGCATCCGTACAAGCTGGGTTGATTGAACGCGATGCCGCCCTTGAAGAAATGGTGATGACCGATGTTTGCCCTTTCACACTAGGTTATGAAAGCAGCAGAGAAATAGATGAAAACAAATTTGAACATGGCGTTTTCAATCCTCTCATAGAGAGAAACACAACAATCCCCGTCAGTAGAAATCATGAAATTCAAACACTCAACAAAGGTCAAACTAAACTGGAGATAAAGGTTTTTCAGGGCGAAGCGCCGTATGCTAAAGATAATATCAAAATTGGCTCATACAGCATCAAGGTGCCTTACAACAAAAAGGAGCATGAAGCGGTTGATATTCGTTTTACCTATGACAATTCAGGCGTCCTTGAAGTCATTTCTACTGTTCTCTCCACAAAGCAAGAAGCAAAGCTGATTATTGAAAGCAACCCGGGAAGTTTAAGCGGCAAAGAAATCAAGGAGCGTTTCAAGGAACTCAACAAGATCAAAATACATCCTCGTGAAGAAGCACCAAATGAAGCAATGATTGCCAGATTAACCGCAGCTTATGAAAACTCATTAGGTGAAAAGCGGATGGAAATTTCCAATCTTTTGGGCCAATTTGAAGTTGCCCTTAACTCATATGACAAACGTCAGATTGAAGAAACCAAGTCAGATATTCAAGAACGCTTGAAATATTTGGAGGATAGTTTTGTCCTCGAATGATCCATTTGCAATACTGGACCTCGAAAAAGATACGGCTACAGTTGCTGCCGTAAAAAAAGCATATTCCAAAAAGCTTAAGGTTACCCGTCCCGATGATGACCCGGAAGGGTTTATGATCCTCAGGGAAGCATTTACACAGGCAAAGAACCAAGCTCAATGGCTGGAGCAAAATCCCCCGAATACCGCTACCGATACCGATTCCAAAGATAAAACTCCGCATGAAGAAAAACCGGAAATTGAATATTGGCATGACAAGAAACTTGATTACCATTTCAATTCTTCACCCTCAGGTAAGCTGATCGAAAAAACAATCCGTTGGATTCAAGAGCAAAGCTGCAAGTCACCCAGGGAGTTTTTTGATTCACTGTCTTCTGAGCCGGGCTACCAAAATCCGGACGACCGAAAGATATATGAGAATTTTCTCATGGAGCATATTTATTATGAGGCAGGAGGCGAAGACTATCACGATTTTTGCGATGATGAGGGTGTGGATCTTGATGCCATTCAATATGAACGTCCCGAATGGCTTAGTAATCAGACATTAATCAGCATTCACAAGCATTTTGATTTAACTTCAAAGCCTGCGGAATATGAATGGGATGCCTTACAAATTAACTGCATGAAGTCGATGTTTGAGCCCGTATTGTTGGAAAACGGAATTATTAAAAAGCTCACCAAACATCACAGCGTTATCGATTTCCGTGCAAAGGAAATCGAAGAGTACAACAAAGATGACCATGGCTCATATTATGACAAAGAAAAACGTCAATGGATTGATAGGTCTCCGGTTGGATTGGCAATGCGAGATATTGAAGAACTTATCAAGGAGCCCTGGGCAGGCGCTGACAAGCAAAAGTGGAGTTCCATTCTTGAGCGGGAAGAATTGCAGTCAATCGACGAATTCCAGGAACTGGACAGGCGTATAAGGTATTTTGTTACCGACCAGACAGGGCACGGTCAGGAAAGAAGGCCAAAGAAACTCAACTGGCTTTCCAGAGAAGTAACTCTACTGCTGGATGACACTTTTGGATGGAGACATCAATCCGCTCGAAATACCTGGGAACACGATCATTTTGCATGGTTGGACAAGATAGTTGGCGAATATTGCGCAAAAGTTCAACCAAACCCGACTTACAAGAGCTGGCTTGATCTTGATCGAAACAGCTTTGAGTTTTTAGGCTATCAGCCTTTGCCATTATTGTTGCAGCCAACGGTCATATTATGTTTGTACATAATGTATCGGCTCTTCCAGATAAAATGAGGAATACAGATGTCTTTATTTTTTGGCGGGATAATTTTAGGCCTAATATATATTTTGCTTAAAAATGCCATTCCATACTTTTGGCGGATAGTAACGAAAACACGCTGGAAAGAAGTGAGAAGAAAAGACGCAATCGGCCTTCTTCTTGTGCTGGGTTTTATATTTTTGGCGGAATTTTTCTTACCCTCTATGGAGGTGTTTGGCCGTAAAGAGTTCACAATTGCTGATCAAAGCCAACCTTTGGGAAGTCAGTTAAACTGGCCAAAAGAATTGCCGCCAATCAACGAGTTAGCGGAATTGAAACCCTGGTTGATGGCATTTTCACAAGAGGCCGGTGTTGAGCGAAACGAAAAGCTCAAAAGGCTAAAAGATGAGTATGAACTGCTTACTCAACTGTTGGCTTCAACAAGTGCGGAATACGCGATAACCAAGGAAGCTTATGATTCAGACAACCTGAGCACATTGAAGCAGAAAAAGGCCGCTGAAACACACAAAAGATTTAGAAAGGTCGAGAGTAAAATTCGGAGGCTATATCGGCAAATCGAGCAAACGGAAACTCTGAATGAAATTTATGAATCGGTTCATAATTTTGTGAAATTCAAACAACCGATCGCGATTATACATGAGACAAAAAAGGCAAATTTTGAATCTTCCAAGCGCATCGATTACTCAAAGGATGCCATATCTCTTTGGCGAAAAAATAAGGTAGAAGGGCCCTTAATACCGGGCGGATGGGAGATAAGTACGGGTATAGCTAAATACCTATATCTTTCACTTAAAGGAACCTATCTCCCTGTCGTAGAGAGCAAGCGGATATTTTCTTGTAATATTTCTTTTATCCAAAAAGCAGACACTCAAGTCATGCCTGAGAAATATTGCGAAATTTCAGTGCCACTACCGCCAAATTATGATTTGGCGTACCCTGATTGTGATCGAGCAAATAAGGTACATATATCGAAGAGCGAGGCTTTTTGTTTGGAACGCTGGAATGTGCCTCAATTCAACATCCGATTGTTTGAAGACAGGCTTTTAATTGCTGAACCTAAAGCCCTGAATAAGGATTATGAATTCCTAGACACATTGACCAACTCGCGTTGGGAAGTGGAAATCGCTGGAAAGCGGATACCATTAAACGGCAAAACAAAAATTGAATTACCCGATAACTTGGAAGCATTAAACAAACTGAAACTGTGGCATATACCGGTCAATAAAAAGGTTCGGATTTTTTCCAATATCGACATCAACCTGGATTGGTTTGGCAATTCAGAAGAGAAACTGACAGGAGTTGAACTCGACGATAGACTTGGTTTTAAGCAAATCGCTTATGACCTTGAAATCAACGAGGACTTGTCTTTCGCATGGCAGTTTCTGGATAAGACAAAAGCGCCAGAATATGGGACTCATTCTCTACCTGAACTATATGCAGAAAAACATGGAGAACTGTTGCACTATACTATCTATAGCGGCCAGCATAGTGAGCATATTGCCAGCAAGCTGGACGAAATGAAGAAAGCTCTTGCAAACTATGCGGCATTGGCTGATCCTAATTGCTCTATGGTTTCTTCTCATTCAAGCCCAAGCCTAATCGAAAAAGTAAACATATTGGCAAAGCACACAAGCTTAATGGCTTTGAACAAACCGGATTCATCTGATCCAGATTGTGGCAAATTATCAGTGGTCATGGCATTTGTTGAGAATTTTAAATCGATCTATCAGCCAGCAAGTCAAATGATTCAAACTAAGCCTGATAGGCTCTAGCAGGCT
>JAAENI010000570.1 GCA_024224595.1 Hyphomicrobiales bacterium | reverse complement strand
TTTTTTCTCCATGGAAAAAGTTTTGTTGAAGTTATGGTAGCTAATGTTTGTGAATCGAGCAAGCGTTCTAATTGACAGTATCCCGCTGTCCTGTTTATATGTAACAATCAAGGAGGATAAAATGAGAAAACATCTCTTAGTTGCAACGCTGATTCTGGTGATTGCAACAACAGCAACTGCCAGTCCACTTGCGTTCGGTCCCCGTGCCGGACTCAGCTTTAATCCCGATCAATTTTTTGTTGGTGGTCATGCAAACCTGCCGGATATGATTCCGATTGTTAAATTGAAACCTTCAGTTGAAGTCGGATTTGGCGATAACCTGAAACTGTTCGCTTTCAACTTTGAAGCCACTTATGACCTGGAAGGTGTGGTTTATGAAGGCTTTCAAGGTTATGTAGGTGGAGGCCCATCTATTAATATCTGGAAATGGGATTTCGATGGTCCACTTCCTGCCGGACATGATGAAACAGAAACAGAATTTGGCCTGAGTGCATTGTTTGGTGCGCGCCGTGATATTGGCGTGACCCAATCTATGTTCTTTGAGTTCAAACTTGGTTTAACTGACGAAACACCAGACATGAAGCTGGTTGCAGGGCTGACATTCTTCTAATGCAACCCTGGCGTAATCACACGGATTTGCAGTCGTTGGCTCAACACTGGCGACTGCAGTTTTGTGGTCACAAGGTTTTCAGAATTGCTGGCGGTGACAGCTGGCTGCGCCTCTACCTTGAGGGCGATGACAGAATCAACCTCAACCTTGTAGCACGTCCCGGAATCAGCCTGCTTTGGGACAGTCCCAGCATTCCTCCGCGTTCAGTTGATGATGCTCTGGTTCGTATCGAACCAAAGAAACTGACTGCCTCAAAATATTTACGAGATGCAACCATTACCGGTGTGGGCGTACTGCCTGAGGACTCCGTTTTTATAATCAAGTTCCACAGCCAGCACGGTGCATTTTATCTGCTCCAACAACTGTTTGGACTGCGCGGACATCTGGTTCTGCTTGATGGCAACGGCGTAAAGATGTGGTGGACTGGAAAACCGCATCCTGTGTGTACAAGACTTCCTGATGAATCGATATTTTCTGCTGAAGCTTCTGGCTCAGCTGAAGAATTCCGTAAACTAGCTCCCGATTTTCTGGAAGAACATCTGATTGGTGAAACTACTGCC
>JAAENI010000569.1 GCA_024224595.1 Hyphomicrobiales bacterium | reverse complement strand
CCTTCCCATGAAGGTTTAGTGAGCGACCCGGTCGGTGCGCTTGTTGGTGCCGAGTTGTCATTTACAAATTATCAGATTTCTTCTGGAATGGACTTACTTCGCCAGGGATTAGAACCACAGACCAGTGCAGAATTACAAAACCTGCAATTGGCCAAGGAAACTCAGAACTTAAATCCTGTTGTTGATCAGCAGACTTCTCCTGTTTTGCAACCACAACCACAGTTTCAGCAATTCAATTCCAATCGCATGCAGCCTCTTAATCCGATGAGTACTGTGCCCGGCGGCATGGGGTTTCAGTCAACAATGCCAAAACCATCGGGAGGATGAATGTCATGGTTGATAATTATAGCAACCCCTATGAGCATATGCCGGTGCGAACAGAAGAAACTCACTATGTTGTTCGCGATCTTGAAGAAGGTGCAGTGCTGTTTCCAAACAAACGCACCACTTATTTTGATCCACTACATGGTGCAAAAACCGTCGAAGAAGTGACAATCTACCAGGCCGGTTGTGGTCATTTTGTAGGCTATGCACCAGCAGAACTAAGATCACATTGCGATAACTGTGGTAAGAGCCTGTGCGTTTCCTGTTCAACCATTCACTGCTCATCATGTTTGAAGCGCCTTTGTACCGGGTGCTCCTACATATGGAATCAATCTATCTACTGTCCACGCGATCATTTCTTGCAATTGATAAAACACGGTTTTGTTTTGTGTTGGCAGGGCATCACATGGATCCTCAGATCGAGGATTGAATAGATGCCCAATACAGCAAAACAAAATATGGATTTCCGCCGGGCAAATACCGATCGTGTTATCGGGCTAGCCACAACAGCCAAAGTGATTAACGAACCCTGGGTACAGCATTTTATCAAAGCAATTGCACTGACCGATGATCCCGGGCTGGAAGAAGATCTGGCTTTAGCCCTAAAACCGCGTGCAATTGAACAACTGTTTCGCGATATTCCCTTTAACAATCCGACACAGGCGCAGTTGAGTGAATTTCTTCAGATGCAACACCCGATGCTATTTGGAATTGTTCCGGATTTGGGATTGCAGTTTGTGCAACCAATTGATTGGTTTAATCAGCACTTACTGATTTTGGGTGGCACTGGCACCGGTAAAACCAATTTTTTGTACGCTATAATTTTAATGGCAATTCGCTACGGCAGAAAAATCATAGCCATCGAACGCAATAAGACCGATTTGAGGCACCTGCGAAGAATGGTTCCTGACCTGTTGGTGTTTACCTCCAGGACAATTCCGTACCCAACATTTCAGGTACCGGAAGGTGTTGATCCCAGGTTATTTCTGACTGACTTCGTCGAGATATTTTGCAAGTCCCATGGGCTCCTCGATCTGTCAGAAGGTCTGGCTCAAACAACACTCGTGAACCTGTTCAGGGAAAGAGGAATATTTGAGGGAAGCCAGAACTGGATTACGTTTTGTGACTGGAAACGGGAAATTCAAAATCTTCGCTTTAATCGCTGGGACAGGCGTTCGGGTGCAATAGACAGTTTGGTATTGCGTATCGATGGTTATTTGCAAACTATGCCGGAACTATGCGCGATACAGCATGGGCCTTCAATCGGTGAACTGTGCGAACATAGTTTTGTCTGGGAACTCGCTAATGAGAGCGAGCGCCAGACACGGTTTCTGGCGAGCCTGTTTCTCAAAAACTTGTATCGGTTTCGTATAGCGCGAAACGAGCGTGTGAGCATACTTCGCAATTTGATCATTTTTGATGAGTGCAAAGCAGCCTTTCCTGCCGGTCCGGCTAACCTGACAGGCTATGCGCCGCTGGCGAATATTCTTTCCACCTGTCGCGAGGTTGGAATGGGTTTTGCCCTGTCTGACCAGACCGCTGATCTCAATGATTCCGTGTTTGTACAAACACGCACTAAGATTTGCATGAGGCTTGGTTCTGGCAAGGATATCCAGGCTGTGGAGCGCACCTTTGGTCTTGATCGTGACCAGGCCCGCTTCATTCCTCGGCTGGATATCGGAGATGCCATCGTGCGTGTGCCAAAAGTCGATGAGCCATTCCTGATCAAAATCCCCCGCGTCAGATTGCAATGAGGAGCAATGCCATGATCAAGTTTTTGAAATTCGTTGCGATATTCACCTTTATGGTTCTAGCGGTTTATTTGCTTGATCTGGAACCAGGTGTTCACGCTTTGACTTTTCCTCCATTTGCCGTGAGGAGATAGTTTTATGCAAAACCTTGGAAGCATTATCACAACGGTTGCCCTAATAATCGCCGCCGTTTATTTGCTGGACCTTGGGCCTACAGTTCATGCCTTTGCACTTCGCCTGTTTCATGTGCCTCAGTGGAGGGAAACTTCTCCACTTACAGGCCTATTAATACGCGCAATGTATCTGGTGGCGATTTTGGTGGTCATTCGCATTATTATCGGCGGAGTTCGCCGCAATGACTAAAAAAACATTCAAGAAAGATGTGAGTGATTCTGAAGTGGCACGGTTCATGAGTGATAGCTCGATTTTTGGTTCACTGATGAGCGAAGTGGTGTTGAGGGTTGAGCCCGAAGATCATTCTGAGAAAACTCCATCTGAAAAACCTGCCAGCAGCAAACCAACTGCTCAACCCAATACGCACAAAACCAAACCACAACAAATTCATTTGTCAGATGACCAATACGCCTATCTACAATCAATAGCCAACAATCCAAATCGTTCCGTCACTCAGCTGAAAAATGATATCGGATTTTCTACGGATAAGGCCAATACCGTTAAAAAATCACTGATTGATGTCGGCATGATTGAAGCCTTTACAGTCAATCTTGGTGTTACAGCTGGTGGTCTGATCAAACTGCTAGAAATAACAAATGCCGGATATCAGGTGTTGGGTATCAAACCAACGTTGACTCGATTAGGCCGAGTTTCTGCCGAGCATTGGTTTTGGCAGATTCAGATGCATAGATATTTTTGTTCACTTGAATATGAAGCAGAGATCGAGAAATGCCTGGATGGTAAATTTGCAGATGTTGGGCTTCTCAAAGATGAACGCTGGATTGCTTACGAGATTGCCATTTCACCATCAAACGAAGTTCGAAATGTTCAAGAGGATTTGGCGGTTGGATTTTCGTCTGTCGTTGTTGCTTGCAAAAATGTTGCGATTCGTAAATCTGTCGAACAGCAGTTGCAATCTCATTTAACTGAAGAGCAACACAGCAAAACTCAAGTAATGCTTTGTTCGGAGTTTTCCTTCGTTAAAGAACTGTTTGGTTCCAACAAAACTGTCCAGCACGCTTCCCTACAATCTTCAAATACGGAAATTGTGCTGTGAACGATATGAAACATTATATCAGCTACTGCGAGCCAACTATTCGAAAGGCCTATGAGTGGCTTGGACATAGCAGCAGTGCATACACTCAACTGGATGCCATTGATTCTGAGCGCAAAAAACCAACCCGCACTGCTTATATGCAATCAGCTTCCCAAGTACTCGATTTTGTCAAACGGCATTATCAAGACAGCATGGTGTGCTGGGGTTTGAATGAACGGCCTTATGTTCTGCAGAACGAACAGGGTTTTGCCAGGAGTGCCAAGAATACCGATATCGAAATTGTTTCAAACTTCGCAATTGATATTGATCTACAAAGCCGTCCTGTCACCGACAATCATCGCAAAGCACTTCATCGTTTAGTAAACCACGAAGTTTCCGATTACCATTGTGATCTTGGGCTATTGCCGCCAGCCTATGCCGATACCGGACAAGGTGGTCATCTGGTATATGCCCTTCCTCGGACTAAAATTTCACAGCATCCGGATATTACAAAGCGTAATTGGCAATTTGCAACTGAATTATCAAGCGATCTATCTGACCAATTATCTGACATTGGTGCCAAGGTCGATAATATCAGTGATGCACGAAGAGTTGTGAAAGTTTATGGCACCGCAAAACCGGAAGTTGGTTATGTATCGAAGTTCTTTGCCGACAAACGCGTTGAAGATACAGCCCTGCTTGAACATCTGCTGGCGTTTGAAATGGAGGCAGAAGCGGTAATTAAAACTCCTGTAAGTGAAGCCATGAAGCCGGTATACGGTGCCACGCTGATAACCGTTCAGGATCAGATTCCGCAGGTTGTTGCCAGCCTTCTGGAGCGCGATGAGAAACTCCGGAACTTGTACGATGGCAACGGCAAAACCCATGGAGACACTTCGGGCTCTGGTTACGATATCAGCCTAATTCGCAGACTGCTCATCCTGGGTGTTTACGATGTCTCGGTACTGGCAACGGTTCTTGCCCACCGTCCAAACGGTTCAGTTCAAAATTCCAAAAAAGGAAATTATTATCTGCGTACAACCGTTGCCGCAGCAATTACCGGAAAGTGAGAAAGGAAAAGTTTTATGGATACCAGCCCAAACGAATTAGGCTCGGACTTGATAATTGGAGCGCTAGAAATTGCCAAGGCGCTCAACTGGAAAAATAAGGAAGGTGGGTGGGACAAAAGGCGGGTTTACCACGTCTGCGAGACCGGTTCTCTTCCATTGCATCACGTGAAAGGACTTGGCATTTGTGCACGCAAATCCTCGCTTGAAGCGTTCTTTGCCAGACTTGATGCCAAGTTTCTGGATAGGGAAGCGGGTTGAATTCAGATGCATCCAATAAGGTACTGTCAGCGGCTACAGTCAGTAGATTTTCGAATATTGCGGATGGCAAAAATATCGCGGGGATTAAAGCCAGATGCTGTTAGCGTGAGCTATGGTCAAATCTGGTGTATAGGCCTTTGGTCAAGCGGCGACCTGATTGTCTTTGGTTACTTCAATTCCATCTTTGAATTTGATTCCTGTTATCACCTTTGACAGGAAGTCAAACCCTCGTAATCGTCTCCATTTCTTCTCGG
>JAAENI010000568.1 GCA_024224595.1 Hyphomicrobiales bacterium | reverse complement strand
TAAACAAGAAGCGGTCTAAAAGGGTATAGAAATGGTAATAACCTAAAAGTCACGATCACTATCTTTGGAATTCTGAAATTGCGCCAGAGGAAAAACCACCGGCAAATCTATCAGGTTTTTTCCAGTGAGTTCCGCATCATGAATTCCCAGTTTACCAGTTCTGAGAGTTGCACTATGAGATTGAAAACTGATAATTACTCAAACACATCGAACAACTGCTGGATCACTGGCAATGCCTGAAGCACGACCAGGCCACCAATAACCAGCCAGGATATACGCTCCATCGATCGTAATCGTTTCGAATGGCTGTCCAACCTTACTTCATGACGCGCTTGCGTAATCTTAAGCGTGTTAATCTCTCCATCTCGCACACCTTCCTCGTATGTTTTTGGTGTCATCAGATCGCAAACCCCGCCGAAGCAAGCAAAATTTTGTCCGTATTGCTCCAGAACAGCTTGGATTTGGCAATATAGGCTTTAATCTTTGCGGTTAAAGGTACAGTTGTCCGCGCTGCCCCCGTTCCAGGGAGTGGCATCAGACATCCACTGGCATCAAAAAATGCCAAGACTACAGTGCCCCTTTTAAATGCATTTGACGCCACAATAATCATGGAATAGCCTGCATCTGACCAGAGCCAGGCTTTCCCAATCTTGCTCAAATCAGTAAGCGCTATTTCAAGATGTTTAACATCTTCTTTGACGGTTGTGCAGGTTTTTCTTGCGTTGTGATGTGCATGAACAGGAATGGAAAACATAATCAACACAGCACACAAAGTTATGATTGCCACGCCTGCAGATATTCCCAACGAGAATTTCATTGTCTTGGTTCCTCTCTCACTTGTTCACAGGACATGCCAAAACACCAGAAGGCCGAAACTTCACCAGCGCCGATCTCTTGGTCTGCCTCATGACCCGGCACCTGATTTGAGGTTGATTTTCCCTTAGCGCATAATGCGTACGAGCAGCCTTTCAACCGCCCGCACAACAATGCCCAATCCAGTTTTACCAGGAAGGAGCTTGGCTTCTACTTTTCCAGTTTGCGGATCGCGTCACGGCCAAATATCAGGCCAAGACCCATAGTCAGTAATGACCCGGGATCAACATCTGGGTAAATGGAGCGAACCAGATCAACGATCATGTTGCCTTCCGGCAAAACAAACAAAGCCAGCCCTGCCAAGGCTGAGAAAATCCCTGTCAAAGTGGTTTTTGATTTGAGATTGAGAGTTGTTGAAAACATTTCTGCAAGCATGTTATTTCCTTTTGGCATGGGTAAAGAAAAACCCGCCTCAGTGGACGGGTTTGGTTGTAAATCTATGGTTGGAATTTCTGGCGGTCGATCGGGTTCGAAATACCTACGCATCAACTCCATCGCGATTGCCATTTCCCGGTTTTGTAATTTCAGATCAGGAACGTACATATCAAGCATATCCCTGGCAGCCTCTATCCCGCTTATAGGCTCGATCATAGGAGGTTTTGGTGGCTCTGGGGTTAGTGTTGGAACAGTATATACTGCACCACGAGCCTTACTAATAGCGCCAAAAAAGGCTTCACACACCTGCCCAATTTCGTCACCCATTTTCTCAACGACGCCATCGCCATCAACATCACGTAATCGCAGATTTATATCACCATTGACCATACTTCTGGCAGATACAAAATCACGCTCGCTATTAGTGCAGAAATCACTAAATTTTTTACCGGTGTATTTGCCCTCAATTGAGCCAATGAAAGCAGACAGCGCAGAAACAATCGGATTGAGAAACAGATCAGGGTTTATTACTAAGTCCAATGGGAACACAAACCACTTCTCCCATAAAACAGAGCCTTTGGAATAATTGCTTAAATGGGTTTCCTGAAACAGCCCCCGACCGTAATATCCATCCTTCCAGTATCGGCTTTTCACTCCTGCATTTTTAGCCCCGCCAGAATCCCACCAATTATCAAGTGCAGCCATTGCACCAGCATGGGTTTTTGCATTGGTTTCGCGCACCGGAACCATGCGCTTGCCAGTTTCATTAAAGACATTACCCAGGACAAAGGCCAGTAAATTATCGTCATAGCCTTTTGGTGCAATGTAGGTGTCAAAAGCGTGGATAATCATCATCGTGCCATCAACGGCTTGTGGTGAAATTGCGCCGAATGTTGGTCTGATTGCACTGAAAAAAACCTGATTGAATTTAGTCTGTACTGACGTTTCATTGGCCGGATTGATTGCTTCACCAGCTTCAATGACCATTTTACTTAATTCAGCAGGAAGCACAGTTTTGCCTTTGGTTAAACTTGTAATTGTTTCAACTATTTTGTTTTGCGTAAAATCCAACCGGGCAGCTTCAGAATGCCCAATGTTGTCATCCATGATTTTATCCAAATTATAATACTCATGGGTGCCTTGGAAATTATCAAATGAAACCCTCTGGAATTGTGAATGAAATTCCTGCAATAATTTAATATTATTACCCGCTTTAGTAACCGGGCCGAAAGTCAGATCGATTATACCCGCATAATCAACAACAATGTTAATCCTGCGTAATTCGTCAGCTATTTCTAATACCGCTTCAGCACCCATTGAATGACCAAACAAGCACAATGGGCGCGGCAGATTACCCGCCTTATTTAGTTGAATTATATTTTTTAATATATAACGCCATTGGTAGTGATGATAATGCAACGCACCTGGAATGCTCGTTGCAATGTCTTGTGTGCCACCCGTTCCAGTTGACAACAACCCCGAAAACCCTGCTGTGTATCCAGTCATGGCTTATTCCATAGAAAATGTGAGTAATTAAAGTGGGTATTCCCTACGGTCATTTGCACCAAAGACTTCGCCAGTTTGAGTATCGAGTACATCCCACGAGCTATCGTCATTTGAACCTTCAAAAGTCCAATCTTCTGGTGAACCTATATTGCTATCACTTCTGCTTTCTATTGAGTATGCATCAAGTGTTGTATTGGAACCAAAATCAACTTTAATCCATTGAACAGGAGCCGCACCAGCAGACCATTGGGATGGTGAAACATTACTATCATTGAAGGCTTTAAAACCTTCTCGGCCACCCGATTCTGCGGATGTTGAAACGGTTACACTTGAAGTTGTAGCACTTGTCATTAGCGGCACCAAATCCACTGATTCAAATAACAATTCAGATTCTGCAATTAAAACATTGGTGGTTCCTTGTGCGTTGGACACGTTAATTCGGTAGTACCTGTAGTTAATCCCAACACCCCCGCCACCAACAAATCCAGCAATTCCAACAAGTCCCGGTATCATCATTCAATCCCTAAGGCTTGCAACCACATCGCATCAATTTCATCTGAAGAAATCCCCAAAGTCGCGCCCAATGTTGTAAACAATGGATCATCACGATTGTATCTGTCGTTTTCCTCGAATTTGGACAGCACAACAGCTTTTGTGTTGGCGTTCGGGATAGCTTCAATTGCGGTTTTTACCGCATCAAACAGATCATTGATGCGCAATATTGCTTTGAATTGCATTCTAGTGATCGACAATGCTAGCGGATCAACCGGCTCAGGTTCAGGCGATACATATTTTTCAAGGCCAATATCAGCCAATTTAGCAACGGTCCAAAGTTCACCATTATTATCTGGATCGGTCACACCATTGACACTCTCACCCTTCCATTGGTCTTGGGTTCCAGAATAAACCGGCATCAGCTTACCTCCGCTACGAGTGAAATAAATATTCGGGTTGACGAAAGCACTTTGTAAAACAGCAAATCTTCTGCGTTGGCAGTAGTTGACAAAACGGGTGCAGATCCACCAGCGAATTCATAATAAGAGGCAAACGAAAGAGTGCGCGATCCTGTCGCATCCTGGACCACACGGATAAGCCCGGTTTGACGTTTTACATTTGTTGGATTATCCAAAATAGCATTACCAGTGAGCGTAAGAACGGCATCAAAGAATGCATCCATATCTATGGCGACCGTTGCCGCATATGTCAGGGTAACTTCGGCCATTGCATCAAAAACCTGATCGGTAGATAGAAGCTTATCAGCGGTATTGGACCTGAATTGTGCCGCAGTTGTTTCATCGAGCAACGCGCCTGTGCCCAATTCACTGGTATCAAGGGACAGGTTTTTCCACACCGCAGCCGTTGCCGTATCATCAGCACACATCCATGTCTCGTCATTGATCGAGTCAATCCAACGGGAGCCCACCGCGAACACACCATTGCCGGAGCTATTTGCACTATCATCATTGACGGTAGGGGCTGCTGAAGCATCATACTTGTTTGGCTTGTACGTCGCATCTAACTTGACGCCATCTGCGGCGACATCACGGCCATCTACCAATCCGACATTTGTAATATTATTGCCACCTCCATCAAAATTGCCGGTCATAGCAATCGAACCATCTTTTTCAAAATCACCATTACCAGCCCCGGCATTTCCAGAGCGTGAGAAATTGGCGATAATGTCATCATCGAGCAAGAATGAACCGCCAGAGCCAAGAAAAAAAACTGGCACCTTATAATAACTACCTGCCGCCGTTACCGCACCTGTGACCGTAAATTCTACCCATTTTGTTTTGTCACTCTCTTTTTCAATCAGCAATGTGCCCCGATCAGCAGTAGTTGTGCTGTCATCAAGGCGAGTCAGCCAAGCGGTTACATCAGCGCCACTTTGATCCAGATTATCAAAATACAAAACAGTGATATTGGCAAGAGCCGCATTATTACCCCAAACCCTCCCTGTTCCCTGATCGGCATCGGCAGTAGCGGTATGCCAATCCCATTCATGACCGGCTTGTGATCCTGTTTCACCTTGTGGTCCTGCCTGCCCCGCAGCTACTGCAGCATCCATCTGTGATTTATTGACTGCATCATTGTCATTTGCTGCATCAGCAACATTGATTATCTTACGAGAATTGGCGTCATATTCCCCTGTGGCGTCTTCAAGGTCAGTATCCTTTAATCTGATAGAGCGCTCAACCTCATCTTCAATTCTTTGCTGCCCTCTCGCGATACGATCGAACTGATCTTCGAATGCTTGAGCACGAAAAGTTCTAACATCATCAACCGCAACTTCATTGGTATGTGGTTCTTTGCGGATCATCACGAGACGTTCGCCACTTGCCGGGGCTGTGATCATGGTCACTGATACATCAGCGCCGCCAAGACCCGCCAGGGTATAATGGGTAGAGATTGTTTGTAGCGTTTCCACACCCGCGCTCGTGCGTAACCATACTTCCAGGTCACCGGCGTCTTCAACAAAATTGTTAAATGGAAATACAGTCGTTGCCCCATCGCCAGTCATGCTCACTCTGTTAATAAGTGATGTTTGTGTCATTTCGATATTCCCATGAAAAACCCGCCGTGAAGCGAGTTGGTGTATTCGTTATTTTGTGTTTAGTTGATCGCTATGACCAATACAGATGTAACCGTATCATTGACGCAATATTCTCTTGCCTCACTTGAAGCATTCATTGAGGAGCATGACGATAATTTAACCCATGAAGAAGCGATTCGGTTGATACTGGGCGACTGGTTTATTGCTCCATAGTTACAAGCTTGGACGGAAAAACTTGAATTTAAGGATTGAATTCCTGCGTTTGCAAATCTGGAATTGCATCCCCATGTTTATCAAATGAGAAAAAACCCTGAAGAACAAAGATCCTGGAGAGATTGGCCATTTGGTTATTACTCGGCAGGAACAACGGTGGCAATTTCTATTGTGTTAGTCATTTTAAAGGTGGTTATGTTTGTCATCGTGATTGGCCCTGGTTAATTCCAGTCTCAAAGCCATCAAAAAAGGCCCGCTAAATGTAGAGCTCTTTCGCGGCAATGGTGCAATTCCCTATTCCAAGGTATGTGCGACTTCAACTAAGCATTGGGGCATGAGGGGAAAATAATCAAATTGCTCGAATTTTGGTAAATAGAAACACATTTCTTTTCATCCGTCACAAATTTTGGAAACCCTGATATTTTCAACAAATTCTCTTCAACTTCACCATCAGCAATATCAACAAACCCATCACCAAAACGCAGGCCAATTCTGAGCGGAATCCCTGGTTTTCCCTCACCAAATGCAATGACGAAATCAAGCCAATCTTCGGTAAATAATTAGTCGCAATGTCACCCGGATTGCTAACAACCTCATGTCTGGCGTTTCCAACATTCTCTGCAAATTCGATAATTGAGATAGTGTCACCCGGATACCTTTTTTGCATCATCTGTCAGTGCTAACATTGCCATCCATAGAATGATTTGACCAACAATCAGGAAACAAGCCTAAATCACCAACAATTCTCATTATGAGGAAAATATTCCAGCGAAGCCGGAAATTGCGTCAAAAATTCAAACGAACACCCCTCAACTGGATAGATTTCATGCATTTCTACGAATACCAAGACCATTTTAGAACAGAATTCCCATAATGAGAATTGCTGCTAAATCACGTACCTAAAACATATTTCCACCGTCAAAAACTGCCCACAAGTTTTGTCCCGCCGTCAATCAGTTTGGCAAAAGCATTGAATTTTCCCTTTTTTCGCGCAGTCTTACCGGCAGCCCGAAATCGCGATCCTTCAAAAATCATGTTTTGACGCCTGGCATATGAATTCTGGTTCATCATGGCGATGTCATTTCCTGCCTCTCTTGCACTATCCTCAATCACATCCTGCGCTGATCCATCAATCTGAATGCCGTTCTCAGCAAAGGTGGCCAATTGTCGACTAGTGTGCTTACTGGCCTTATCGCGCTCGCGAGAAGTTTCAAAAGCATTTTTCCTGCGCTCCACATTGACAAGCCGCTGCTTTTGCCTGGCGTTCTCATCCATTCGCCTGCCCTCTTGCGCTCCGTCTTTGACGGCGCCAAACATTTTTACACCCGTACCAATCATCATCATTGCTGTTACCGGATCAATACACATTCAAATTCTCCATCAAAATTCTTCTCAACTGTTTTGAGCCAGAATTGACAGTCTGGCTATTCGAGTGAGCGCTTAAGGTTCTCCATCGACGCTGGCAATTACCGCACGAATTGTCGCCGGATATCCGCGATCGGTGTGAAACACTATTTGTCCATCGCCAGACCATTTGCCCTCGGCTTTGACTTTCTCAAATCCCGTATTCAAAGTTTTTGCTCCACCAAAACTCTCTGTATTTTTTCTCCCGAACATCTCAAATTGCCGGGAATTTGTCCCAACCTTCATGGCACCGGTTTCATAGACGTCCAGGAAGATTTCATTGATTATCTTTCTGCGGCCCATTGCCGTGCCATCGCTGTTCCCAGCCACCGCCATGCGCAGGGTTTTGCCATAACTTTGATAACGAAGGCCAACAACTGCTTTGTCAGCACTTTTGCCACCGGGAAGTGTTATTTGACCTGATGAAACAATCGCATCGCCGACATCAATTCCATCTGCCAGCACACCGATCAATTCTCCCTCAAGGTGTGACAAACCTGAAATCGTGGTGAACCCGGTCCCGGTAACTGTCACTGATGAATCAAAAAATACACCATTGCTGACTTCATTTTTTTCAAACGGCTCAGCGAGATATTCTACATATCTCTTGGTTACTCCATTAATGGTCCTGTTAACAATCATCCACAGCCTGTCGCCACTTTGGCTAGGCACTGTACAATGACTTTCGACAATTGCTTCAGCTTCACTTGAGCCACCGGCTATGACCACTTGGGTCATGCCGATGACAGACTGGTTTTTCTCAAACGTTGTGCACCCCAAACGGCCATTTGCCAAACCAATCCAGATCAGGTTCTCGGGAATGGCCTGATACGAAATTGAAGTAATACCGCTGGTATAGATATGATCAGAGAGTACGGACAACTCTGGTGCCTGATATCCATTCAATTCAAACGAATAAGTGAATTCGTGAAGGCGCTTCTTGTAAAAATCCACGTAAACAGTAGTCTCCCCGATCGACAACGGCTGAATATTGGATGCACCGACCGTTGTTTGTTGCCGCTGCTCAATATTCCCGGCTGCGAAGGGAGCTGTGGAAGCCGCAGCGCCAATTGAACGCACAGTCTGCGTTGTGCCTGCGGCCAAATCATAAATATCACTGATCCATTGTATTTTGTTAATCTGACCGCCACTCATTGTAATATTGATGGCATCGGTATCAAGCAACGGCACAGAAACTCTGTGCCCTGAATAGTTGGCAGATTCAGAAAACCAAACCGTGCGCGGAAATGTCATGGACCCAGCCCAGGCAAGGCGTTCGTTAAAAAATCCAACAGTCCCTGGATACCCATCATTATCGTTCCACGCCGACATACGCCATCGAAAGCAGGGATCAAGGTCGTAACAGGCCATATCACCGAGGGAAACATCCACTCTGGTTGTAGAATTGATCGCTGATATTTTGGCCCATCGCCACAGGCCATCAGTGCCGTACAACCTTATCGTGCGATGAACGTCTTTCGCGACAAATCCACTGCCATTATTTAGCCCTGCTACCGATGAGGCGGTAAGTGTAATGCCCGTTTGGTTTGATTGCAGCCAATGCATGACAAATGCATTCAGTACCGCATTATTGTTATCACCTGTGGCATGAATAAAAATCCGATACTTAATGAAAGCATTGGAATTTTCAAAACTATAATGTCGGGTTTCACCACGGTTCCACCCGCTTTCATTCTCAATATATTGCAAGGTCAGCCATTGCGTGCCGGAATAACCTTGAACAGACCATGTGATCGGATGTCGATCCGGATAGGTTCTGCTGGCTTTCATCGTATACCCATCAACAGCCTTCGCCACATCCAATGTAATTTCAAGCCAGGATCCGGCGACTGCCCCCAAATCAACTCCCTGACTTGGATCCGAGTTGAACGCTCGCCATGCCGCTACGGAACTGTTACTGGAAACGGCAACAAAACCAGCGGGCAGACTGTTGCTGGTCATAATTGGATGGACTGCCCCAGTGCCGTTCAAAGTCATTGTAGTGCCGGTGACGTTTTCATCCAGGTAAGGGCCGTCTTCAGCCTCAAAATCTGCAATCACCCAGTCCGTTTCAGCCCTGCGCGTCAGCGTTTGCGGCATATAGTTTCCATTTGCCAGATACACAACGTCACCCGATTGCTCATAATGAATGTCATATAAGTCAGCTTCCTTATATGAATGTGAAATCTCATAAGGTGAACCAGATACTTCAACCTGTCCGGCCAATGCAAAAAAACGACTATACAGGTGGCCAAATTCAACAACATAGGCCTGAGTCTCATTGAACTCAAACGGAATAAGTTTTGATTTTATTGTCGAATCTTTGATTTCTGAAACAAATACAGTTCCAGGCCGTCTTCTAATACCGCCCTGTCTCAACACATAAAAATTGGTGCAGGTCTCCAACCCCATTTTGTAGTGGTCGATATCAACCCTGCCTTGCAATTTGGGAGACAGTTCACCACGTGAGAATGTCGCTTTAACAGGATAAACAGCCATCAGCTTCTCACCGATATCACGTTTTGGTACGATGGTTTTTCAACATCCCCCTGCAGGCCATCCAGGCGTTTTGCCGTTAACAGCAATTTATCCGCCGAAACCTCTACACTATCACGCACCGATTTCTTGCCAGTCACCGAAATTGCCATGCGGACAGCCAGCAATCCGGCAAAAGCGTTAACCGCCTCGGGTGTCCATGTGCCATAATTTTCATTACGTCGAATATACCGAATTTTTAAAGGTGGCTGGGCGTCGGTCAAAATGTAAGCCCCTTCAATTTCATGGGCAATAATATCCCCGCCAAACTCTCCTGAAACACGCAAAGGCAGCAACCTGAGACAATCACCCGGCAACATATATCGGTTGTTCCAACCGTGGGCGGGACTGACAGCATCGCAAGCAATGGACAATCGTTTCATGGCAAAATTCCACGGATGCACTACCAGAAACAAATCCCGCCAATGATCGAAATTTCGCTTAAGGCGCAGCGCTACCGGATCATCGTCATCGATGGAGGAGATTGGCGCTTCTGTTAGCATATCCAGCGCCATATTGCAGATATCTACAGCGGCAATTGAAGTCGTCATAATTTTTCTCTACGCGCCACTTACCCAACTGTGACATTATTAAATGTCTGTCAAGAGCACGTAACCCTATTTGAAAATGGAAAATTGGAATGTTTATTTGCCGAGTATTATCGGCCAGCCTCCACAAGATAGTCACTCGCAAAAGTGCCTAAAAAGAACCTGAATCTGCAAGGCCACCGCAATATTTTATAAAATACAGGTCTGCCCTTTTAATCATATTCACATCAATTTAATCTGAAGTGATTACTCAAACACCCTTCAGATCACGAACGCGTCCTGCACTGATCTCATAGACAATCGTCCCAGAATTATAGGCTGTACAATCCAGCCTCCAGTTGCGCGCGAAGGCTGCTTCGTTATTTAGCGATATGGCTTGCGCAGTCCATGAGTTAATGGTCACCCAATTACCGGTCGCATCCTGGGCCTGAAGCGCAACAGTACCGACAAAAGTTCCTGACAATATGATATCGCAACTGTCTCCGTTTGCCGCTGCAGATTGGCCAATCGCTGTGAATGCAGAATTATGAGAGTGCATGATCTAATGCTCCACTTTGCTGGATTTGGCTTTAGCTTTCGCTTTCAACCGATTCTTTTGACTCAATTTTTCAGCTTTGATGCGGTTCTTATGACCAAGTTTGGCGACTGCATCGGTCAACCGAATGCGCGCTTCCTTCTTTTCATCAACCTTGTTTGTCAAATGAGCAATCGCCTGTGGGCCGTTTAATTGGCGTTGGAGATGGTTTCGCCGAACTACATCCTTTTCCTGCCTGATCTCTGTCTTAAGTGACATTTTTGTTTCCTTGAACTGTTTTTAAAATTGTTCTGAATTCTCTGGACAATGGCATTGCGAAAACCGGGCAAGTTTCCCCGCCCGGTCATGCTGCCATGAAAACTGTTATATGGACCGGATTTGAATCTTAATCAGGCTGCGTTGGTTTCCAATGAAGCAATTTTGATGTTCTTTCGAACGTATTTACGATCCCAATTGGCCGCTGATTTGAGTTCAACTTCTGTAGGAGAAACGCCAGCCACCGAACTTTCGAGCCAGTCAGCACCCATCGGATGCAACAGGCACTGTTCGCGCACCACTGTGGTGGTTTGCCCGCCACCATTTCCTGTCAGCGGCTCACGCTCGGATTCAATAACATAGTCTGCATCCAGCGCAGCTTTTGCGTATGCAAAAGCACCCCGACCAAAGAGATATGAGGTATATTTATCCGAATTTGTCCCCGTGGTAACCGGCATCTGATCATCAACGATAACCAGCCGCCCTTTGTAGTGGGGAATATCCTTTTCGAGTTTCGAGTCGTGCACAAAATCAATATCTTCATTGTCATGCAAAGATAGATAGACCGATGAATGCATGGCAATAGCCACCACATCCCCCATTCGATCACCCAGTGTATTACACGCACGATCAAATGCCGACCGTGAGAACTTGTTGGCAGCAACCGGCGAAGCGATATCTGAATAAACCGAATAGGTCATGTCGCCGGAATCATTGGCCAGGTTATCAGCAAACAAGCCGATGCATGAAGCAATCAACATTGTTTGTTCAGCACCCACCCAATAATTGGCAAGAGACTTCAACAAATGCCCTTCAGGGTCTTTGCGGTTGCCGGTGGCCATAATTCCCGTCAGATCCATAGAAGACCAGGCTTCCACCCAATAGTGTTTACGCATGCTCATTTTGTCAGCGGACACTTTCTTGGGTGTGATATCTGATGCATCGTCATCAGATGGTATTTGGGGTGCTCCACGAGGAATATAATCCCAATAGGGAGATTTTATCGTATCACCTCCCGCATTGAGTTGAGAAACAACATCGGGTGGGGGTGCGGTATAAATTCCCGATTTGATAAATGCATTTAGCTCTGGAAACTGTTCAGCGCGATAACCGAGATAGATTTCCGGTGTTATAATGTCTGTGATTTTGGTGACAGCCATCTGATATTCCTTATATCAATTCAAAGCCTGTAGTCAGCGGGATCTTTGCCAGCGGACAAAATAAGGCTTTTTGCTTTAACGGGATCATTATTGATAATCTCATTGGCTTTCGACCAATTCTGACTATCATTCGCAAATGGGTTTGGTTCATTATATTGACCGGTGACCATGCCATCTTCGGTGAAGTGCATTTCACCAATTTTTGCCAGTGGCATAATCAAATCTGACTGCAAGATGTTATTTTCATCATCAATCGCACCAGCGTTGATCAAGGCCTGCTTATAGTTCCCACCAAGGCCATTCACAGCTTTCATGGTGTATTCCATTTGTGTCTGGAATTGCGAGCTGCCGGGTTCGCCCCAGTGTTTTTTCAACATTGCAGAAGAATTGTCAGCAGCTCCTTGCAACACGTCCAACTCTTGTTCAAATCCGGGAACCAGTACGTCATTCACATACCAGTCATGCACTTTATTAGCTAGTTGCGGCGGTACACCACGCGCATGCATACCAGTTTTGAACAGATCCACCATTTCCACATCATAGGGCATATTTTCCGGTATATTTTCAGGCATGATAAAATCATAACCTGATGTGTCCTCCGGCATAAAATGCCCCATGGTTTTGTCGAAAAATGATGAAACATCCTCCGAAGGTGCATCACGACCCGGCAAATGAATACCGCCGGTCAGCTTTTCCGAGTTTCGTGCCATAGTAACGACATCGGAAACGGTTTTAGCTCCATTTGCTTCGATCCAGTCAAGGCTGCCTTTTTCAAGACCTGTAAATGGATTAGCAGTTGCATCAGACGATCCATTATCTGCGCTACCGCCGTGATCGCCAAGGCTACCTGGCTGCCCAGACCTGTTTTGATCATTCATAATTGTTTTTCCTTCTGGTTGGTTTGGGTCTCTTTTACTGCCGCTTTATAAAGCGCCGACAGATCCCCTTCTTTGCCAAGTCCCAGGCGTATGATGCGGCCCATAATCAGCCGCTTGCCATTCGCTTCGCGTATCTCGTCATTGCTGAAATTATTGCCATCAACAAAAAAATGACCGCTGAAAGCGGCCAAATCAGCCAGCACAATTTGCTGGTCATCTGTACTTGCCCCAGATCCAAAAAATAATCGCTCATAGGCCCCCTGCAGACGCAACAACGCCTGCGGTCCACGCCTTTCACCTGGCGTAAAAATATCGCTTAAAGTTTTCATCTGTTCAATTTTATGTTGAAATTATTGATCTAATATCTGGATGCTATTTTACCCGATCAAACATTCTGAGAATGTTCTCCATCAATGGGCATTCCACTTGCATCCTGAAACGCCATCACACTCTGGCTTGCGGCCTTGGCTGCATCTGCTGTTTTTTCAACATTATGCACCATTTGCTGGTGTTGCTTCAATTCAAGCTTTTGGACACGATCTTCCACAAGCCGCTCATCAGACTTGAATATATCTGCTGGTGCACCACCAATATCCTGAGTGTGCTCCATGATCTTATCACCATCAAGACGTTCGATACCGCTTTCATCACCAATTTCGGCCAGTTTTCCCGCCATTTCAATGGCTCGTTCAATACCTTGTAAGTGCGGTAACCGCCGCATCCGGTCGAGTGGTCCGGTAAATCCAACACCAATCGACTGATTATCCATTGTGTAAGGCACTTCCAGCCTTGAACCCACGCCAAAAGCCCCTTTACGACCCAGAACGCCAATTTCCCGGTCAACCATATTTGCCAAACCAACTTGCAATGACAATCCAGAAGGTCCCAACAGATCTCCCTTTTCCTGGGCGCGTATCATTGCTTCAGTGGCAGTCATATTGGGGTTTGAAATCAGAATTTGCCAGAGATTGACGTAAAGTGCTTCCTTCAGATTTTGTTGTTTTGCCTGAATGATATCACGCGCAAATCCCGGATTTGCCTGTAGCATTATCGGCTTTACCAATAGTTCGCCACGTTCATTCAACATCCCGGGATTAGTGCCTCCCGGGCTCAGGTCGGGACGGTTGTGATCGTCATCTTTCTGGGCGGTAGGCGGATTGATCCATTGCTGGGCGGCTGTGTATTCTTCCTTGCTCATTAATTGCAGAGATTTGATCTCTGATATTGCCATTGATACCGGCCCTTCAGAATAAGGCCCCTGGTTTTCTCTGTCCCAGTGCAACACGATATAGGGAAACTCAAAGTATCCATTTTCCCTGATCAGATGACGTTCTTCGACCTCCAGATAGAAGGAAACAAAACCTTTGCCTAACCGGTCACTAAACTCCTGGCTGGGTAATACGGCATGCACCAACTGGACAATTCGATTTGATTGACCTGGATCTTCAGCATCGCTTCGAACTTTTGGCGAACACAGATTTCCCCACTTCTCCACACACTGAGATGCAGTACGTGCAAAAACCCGGAAATTAGTGTCAATTATTCCTTCAAAATTAGCGCCCAGATTGTTCTCCAAAATGGGTACATAACGATAGGATAAAGGCATACCGGCGCCACCTCCCATCTGTTCTGATACATAGATCACTCCGGTGCCGAACGCACAGCGTGATTTTACTGCGGCTTTTGATGCAACACTAAATCCGGTGCGTGGGTTATAACGCATCTTGAACAGATAATTCCTCAACCTCTCCAAAAATTCTTTTTCTGCCTGGCTGGTTTCACCGGCAAAGGGGTCACTTTTTCGAAGATCATGCCATATTGAAGCTGAGGGCATGTTCAATGATATTTCACCAGCTGCCAGTCGCTGAATAGCCATGATCGCGGTGTGGTCAAATAATTGTGGTGACCGATAGGCTGAATTTGGCTCTCCTGCGACCGCTCGAACTATATCAGTGGCCTCATGTTGAGCCATCGTCGGCAGGACATATTTCGCCAGTTCGCGAATATGATTGTGCCAGGGTTCAGATTGAGCTTCCAGAGTTGCCTTACGTGTCAGGAGATTATCAACAATTCCCATTATGATGTTTGCCCCAGTTTCAACGCAGATTTGATATTTTTGCCAAACGAGCTGTCACCCAGCAATGAAGTGAAAATATTGTGTTTAAAGCCCCGCGAGCGACGTGATTTTGCCCTTGCCATTCGTGATACGCTGCTATTGTCGCCTCGATTGCCGATCAAGCCAGTTTGCGTAGCCTGCCTTCTCGCGGCTCGGTTAGCCGAAGCAGTTTCCTTCCTCGCTGTGTGACCGGTAGTATCATCGACCACTTTCCTGACGCTACGAGCCGCCTGTTGAAAACACATTGCTTTGCCACCTTTTTGGTTTGAATTGTTCTAATATTGTGCGCGTCAGCCCATAAATGTAAAAATCTTCGCCGTTCTTTCCAAATTCGGGCAAAAGACCTTCTTTCACCGCGCCACAAGCTTCAAGCCACCGATGGGCTTGTGCATGGGTTGTAAGTGACCGCGCTTCAAATCTCCTGATGCCACATGACAGGGCATCAGGGATCATTCGTACAAAAATAAAACGCGTAATTGCTGGAATTGCCCGGGTAATTTTATCCGTACCAAACAGATTAACTGCAACGGTCGAGACATTAATTGCTGAAAAAGAAAATACCGCCACCGGCTGTCCATTCAGCCGGCAAACCCAGGATTTGTGTTCAAGCGCCATCACCACCAGCATGTCGCTACATCCCTCATCCATCTGGCAATAAATTTCCTGATGATCAATCGCGCGCAGATTACTCACCACATCACTAATATCGCGATGACTTCCAGCAACAATCTCAATCATTACGCTACCCCCGAAATCAGCCCAAAAACTGACACCAGCAATTTGCCACTAAATGTCCGCCAGAGGATCATAATCACGATGCCAGTTGTCCTGGTTTTTCGACCCTCGACGCTTCTTTAATATCCGCAATCCTGCCTGTTCCTTGAAATGCCAGCCCATGATGATTGTATCGGC
>JAAENI010000567.1 GCA_024224595.1 Hyphomicrobiales bacterium | reverse complement strand
TCCGGGCCCTTGAACATCAATGGTGTCCATTTAATCAGGGTTTGAAAAATAGTTTGATTTGGATCCCCCTGAGTTTGGGCAATGGCGGAATCAAGCAACAGCCAGACAATGAGCACCAGCGCCATTACAAATCCAACATTGCGATTGGAGGCAAGCGTTACCAGATTTCCACTTTGCCAGCCGGGTCTCGCATCTAAAACAAATGGCTTCAATACGGGCAGGTCAGTCTTTGCTTGTGTGAGAAAGAACTTGTTCATAGGTTTCCTCCTCATTGCCCAAATCCTGGAATCTTAATTGATTTTTCCCACCTGTGCATCAACCAGACAAGAAAACCAACCAGAACAATGTAAATAATCCAGACCACATTCATCATTTCAAGAACATTGTACTCATCTGACCAGATTTGATTGGCAACATATATCGTTTCCGGCACCGCAATAGCGTAGGCAACAGTTGTGGTTTTTAATAGATTGATCAGATTGTTATTGAGTGCTGGAAGACATACCCGGAATGCCAATGGCAGAGTAATATAGCGATAGGCCTGCAGACGATTATAACCAAGCGCGCTTGCCGCCTCTACCGTCGATCTTGGTACTGCTTCAACTCCGGCCCGAAAGATTTCCACATTGAAGGCACCGGCAAAAAACGAAAGGGAGACAACAGCCCAGCCATAACCGTCCAAAATACCGCCTTGGATGCCAAACAGTGAAGACAAAGCAGCATCTACTGCAAAATAAAAAAAATACAGCTGAATGAGCGGCGGCGTATTTCGGAAAAACTGGATGTAGCCCTGAACGATACGGCGGAGCCAGATCAAATTTGACATCTGCAACCAGGCGCCGACAATGCCAATCAGAATGCTTATCACAATCGAAATAAACGACAAATGAATGGTTGTCCAAATGCCTTTGAAGAACCGGGCACGATCCAGATCGTCATAGAAAATCGTTAGATTGATGCCGTGAGCGTCATAGAGCCACCTAAAGAGTTCCCAGATAACTTCCAATCTTGATTCCCCCGGTACCAAATTGTGACAATAGTCTTGTCCGCCACGCATGATCGCATGGCGGACGCTGTACTACAGGTTCTTAGTAGCTTTCGCCATCATCGTATTTGTCGTTACATATCTTGGCACCAGCCTTGCATTGTTCATGCATATCTGCAAGCCAAGCGGTTGCCGGGACGCCCCATTTCTTTTCCAACTCAACCAGCAAACCTGATTTGTGCCAATCGATAATGGCCGCAGATAAAGCTTTACCCAACGGCTCTTCCCTGTCAGCAACACGAACTGCTGCTCCCCACGGTACGTTGGCAACAACCGGTGTGGCAATGGAAAAATCTTTCCATTTTTCCGGTGAGTTCACCTTGCGCGGAATGAATGCGCTATCATCATAGACCCACCCTACGCAGCGACCGTCAAGAATTGCCTTTTCAACTTCAGATACGCCTTTGAATGCAATGATATCAGCTCCATTTTTAAGGCCATGGTCTTTGTTGTACCAGGCACCCTGAATGCCGCAGATTTTCTTGCCTTTCAGCGATTCCCAACTGGAAATACCCGAATCCTTGTGGGCCAAAACAGCAACGCCGGAGGAATAATAGTCCGGCTGGACGATGCCAACGACCTTGCGGCGTTTCTTTTTGTTCGACATTGTAGCAATGAACATGTCAATTTTGCCTTGCTCCAGGAACTGCATCCGGTTGGATGCAACCACCACCACTTTTTCAAGTTCGATGGTTTTACCTGCTTTTTCACCCAATCGTTTGGCGAAATCGGCTAACATATCATGCTCCATGCCGACCAGCTTGCCGCTGGCATCACGCATGCCCCAAGGAGCGTAATCGGCTTTTACACCAACCACGAGTTTTCCGCGGGCTATAATATCATCAAGTGTCCCGGCAATTGTCGTTGATGTCATAGTTGTCGCGAGAAGGGCAGATGCCACACCCGCCATTAGTAATTTCTTCATCATCATAATACTCCCTTGTTTTGACTAGATGATCTCACTCTTTATTTGACCAATATTCACCCAAATTGTGGCTGGTCTGTTCAACAGCAGCGATACGCTCACGTGCTGTTTTCCCACTCTTTGCTACGCTTATACCAATGATTGATTCAATCAGAACCAGGGTTGCAATATGCGAAGAGAAGAACTGCGGACTTTCAGTATTTACAATCAGGACTGCATCAGAAACTGCAGCAAGCGGTGATATGACGTTGTCTGTTATGCCGATAACCTGCGCACCGGCATTGTGGGCAAATCGGGCAATCTCAACGGAGCGCTTGGCGTAAGGTGTATGGCATATCGCCAGAATCACATCCTGTTTGTTGATGTCGGCAAGAGTTGAGGCCATCGATGCAGGCTTACCGCCCAGAACCCGCCAGTTTTCAAATGCCATTGAAGCCATGTATTCCATATAATCAACAAAATGGCGCGAACTCATCATTCCAACGAGGTGAACTCTGCGAGCCTTGATAAGAGTTTTAGCGACCTCGTCTACCTGTAGAGGGTCGATTGTATTCAAGAATATTCCAATATTATCAATCGCAGCAGAACCATGGCGCAAAACAAAATCTCCGGAGCCATTCCCGGTTTTTTGACCTTCCTGCAATACCTTTGCCTTGTCCGCAAAAGTTAGGCGTTGTTTCTTGATCTGGTTGCGGCATGCATCGCGCAACAATTCGTAATTTTCGTATCCCAGCGCTCTTGCTAATCTGGAAAATGTTGGCGGAGTCAATTCCGTTGCAATGGCATTATATCGTAAAGATCGTGAGGCGATTTCATCAGGATGATCGGCAACATAATTCGCAGCAACACGCAATCTGGGTGATAGCGAATGGATGTTAGTTACGATCTTTTCTTGAACCGATGAATTCGAATTTGAGTGCATGAATTCTCCCAATTATTAACATTTGTATTATATCTTTACAAGAAATGCAACATCTGTAACAATGAAAAATAATACGAAACAACAGCAAATATTATTCCCTATGGCAAAGCGTGAGCAAAACCAAGGGCGGCCTCTCAAAGGCTCAACCTTGCATCTTGATGCCATTCACCCACCGATCGTTCAACCTGATAAGGTTTGGCTTGCCCGTGCGGTTAGCAGAATGGAACAATTATCATGACCAAGCAAGTCCGGATTATTGTTATTGGCGGTGGAATTGTCGGCTGTTCCATTCTTTATCACTTGGCGAAGGCTGGCTGCAAAGATGCATTGCTGATTGAGCGCAAAGAATTGACAGCAGGTGCAACTTGGCATGCGGCTGGCAATGTTCATACCCAGTCGGGTTTTCCAAATCTCTCCACTCTCCAGGCCTATTCGCTGCGACTTTATGGTGGACTAGCAGAGGAAGTGGGTCAAGAGGTTGGCAGCCACGTGGTCGGTGGTTTTTTCCTGGCGCAGACCAAAGAGCGCCTTAAGGAGTTCAAGTTTCTCGCTGGCAAGTTCAAAGCCATCGGCATTGAATATGATCTGGTCACGCCTGATGAGATCAAGGAAAAATATCCCCTGATCAATACCGACGATCTGGTTGGCGGCGCCTGGGATCCTGATGAGGGCTATGTTGATCCTTATTCGGTCACCATGGGCCTTGCGGCTGGAGCACGGCAAATGGGGGGTAAAATTGTTCGCAATACTCAAATCACCTCTATTGACCGGCTGCCATCGGGCCACTGGCAATTGTCAACAGACACTGGCGAAATCTACGAATGCGAGACCATCGTTAATGCTGGCGGGTTCTGGGCCAATGAGATTGCCAATATGGTCGGCACTCGTGTGCCGATTACCAATATGGAGCACCATTATCTGATCACAGAAACCATGGCGGAAGTGGAAGCGCATCACGAAGAATTGCCGATGATACGCGATACCGATGCGCAATTTTATTTGCGTCAGGAAGGCCAGGGCCTGTTGCTCGGTCCATGGGAGCGCGATTGTCAGGCAGCGTGGGATAACAAAGGCGCACCATGGAATTTTGGGCAGGAATTATTACCGGACAATCTTGATCGGCTGGAGGACGGGCTTGCTGCGATTTATCATCGTGTGCCGGCACTTGAACGCGCTGGCATCAAACGAGTGGTCAACGGCGCCATCTCCTTTGCCCCGGATGCCCGCCCGATGATCGGGCCTATGCCCGGCGTTCCAAATTTCTTTGTTGCCTGCGGGTTCCTTGGTGGTATAGCGCAAGCCGGTGGAATTGGTTTGGCAATGTCGCAATGGATACTGGAGGGAGAGCCGGAACTTGATCTTTCATTCATTGATGTAGCCCGCTTTGGCGACTGGACTACCAAAGAATTTGCACGCGAGCGCACTTATGAAGTCTTTCCTGTCCGTTATGAGATCATTTATCCGCAGCTTGAACGCGCCAGCGGCAGGCCGCTGAAAACATCACCAATTTATTCAGAGCTGGTAAAAAGAGGTGCTGTTATGGGTCAGGCCTATGGTTGGGAACGACCCCTGTGGTATGCGCCAAAAGGTGTTGAGGCAGTAGATCAACCCAGCTTCTCTCACCCCAATTGGTGGCAACATGTTGGTAATGAAGCACGCAACCTGCATGAGAATGCCGGCCTTCTGGAGATGTCTTCCTACGGTAAATTCATTGTTGAAGGTCCGGATGCGGCGACGTTTTTGGACAAAATCACCACCAACCGATTGCCTGTTGACAACAAACTGTCTCTTAGTTTGCTGCTGAATGATCGTGGCAGTATTGTTGGTGATGTCACCATTGCGCGCCTTTGCGACAACAGGTTTTATCTTGTTGGCGCAACGCTGGGTGTGGCGATATATCAACGCTGGATGGAACAGCACGTGGGTGATCTGGATGTGAACATTCAGGATATCACCAACACAACTGCCGTTCTTGGCATAATGGGTCCAAATTCACGCGCCCTGCTCGAAACTATCTCGCATGATGATTTTTCATCTGAAGCTTTTGGTTTCATGTCGTGGAATGATATTGAAATTGGTCGTGTAAAGTGCCGGGCACTTCGCGTGTCCTTTTCGGGTGAACTTGGTTTTGAACTGCATTGTTCAATGGAAAATCAACTGGCCCTGTTTGAAGCCCTTATGGGTGCAGGCAGCACATGCGGGCTTGGCTTGGTCGGAGCACGCGCTCTTGGCCAGTTACGTCTTGAAAAAGGCTATCGCAGTTGGGGGACGGAAATGACCACCGAAGTTTCGCCCGCTTCAGCTGGACTTGATCGCTTCTGCCGACCGGAAAAGGGTGATTTCATTGGCCGCGATGCGGTTCTGGCCGCACGCAAAACACCCCCAGAAAAGGTAATTGCCACACTTGCCTTCGCAGCAAATGGCAGCGATTGCTGGGGGTCTGAACCCATTTTTGCAGATGAAGAATGTGTTGGCTATGTGACATCCGGTGGCTATGGCTGGCGGGTTGAACAAAGTTTAGCCGTTGGCTGGATACCGCGTTCATGTTGCAAACCCGGCACAAAGTTACAAATTCAAATTCTGTGTGAGATGATCAACGCTGAAGTGGTTGCAGACCCGATATTTGATCCGGAAAATAAACGACTACTATCTTGAAGATTAAAGAGCTGACCAATGAGCAACCCACCGTTTCCTTCGCATGCCTCAGTTGTTGTAATTGGTGGGGGTGTAATGGGTTGTTCGACACTTTATCACCTTGCTAAACAGGGCGTTGGTGACGCCATATTGCTGGAACGTAATCAACTGACTTCCGGAACTACATGGCATTCGGCAGCCCAGGTTAGGGCATTGCGTTCCAGCCGCAACCTGACTGACCTTATTCGATATTCTGTTGAATTATATTCGGAGCTTGAGGCGGAGACAGGTCAGGCCACAGGATGGATAAATAAAGGGTCACTCTCGATTGCAACCAATAAGGAACGCCTAACACATATCAGGCGCCAACAATCCTTGGCTAATCTTTATGGGGTGCCTGCTTTTTCGATCTCAAAAGAAGAGGCGATGGAACGATGGCCCTTGATGAATGGTGATGATGTTGTCGGCGCTGTCTGGTCACCGGAAGATGGAAGGGTCAGTCCTTCGGATTTATGTGCTGCATTGGTTAAAGGTGCCAAATCCCGTGGCGCGCAGATATTTGAAGATACCGGTGTTACCGGGATTATCACAAAGAACGGCAAAATTGCCGGTGTTGAAACCGACAAGGGAAGAGTTGATTGTGATGCCATTGCATTGTGCACTGGATTATGGAGCAGAACAGCCGCCGCTTTGGCCGGGGTGAAAATCCCTGTCTGGTCTTGTGAACACTTTTATCTTTTAACCAAGCCTCTTGAGGGCATTTCCGGCAATATGCCAACGTTGTCCGATCATGATGGTCATCTGTATATTCGCGATGATAGCGGCGGGCTTTTGGTTGGTTGTTTTGAACCAATGGGTAAGGCAATTGATCCTGACCGAATTGGTAGCGATTTCTCTTTTCAGCTTTTACCTGAAGATTGGGATCACTTTGAACCGATGATGGTAAATGCCCTTCACCGATTGCCTTCGCTTGAGACAGCTGAAGTCAAAATGTTGCTGAACGGGCCAGAGAGTTTTACGCCAGACGGTTCCTTTTTACTTGGAGAAAGTGCAGAAACGAGAGGTTTGTTTCTGGGTTGTGGCATGAATTCTGTCGGCGTCGCTACCGGGGGAGGGGCCGGAATGGCTCTGGCACATTGTATTCTCAAAGGTCATACCCCTGTCGATTTACATGAAGCTGATCCAGCGCGATTTCCCGATTGTTTCAATTCTGTTACTGCGTTATGTGAGCGTGTTCCTGAAATATTGGGAACACATTATGAAATTACTTTTCCCGGACGCCAGTGGACAAGCAGTCGTTCACTTCGTAAAATGCCATGCCACTCAAAATGGTTAGCTGAGAAAGCCCACTTCGGCCAGTTCTTTGGATGGGAGCGTCCGCTTTATTTTGCCAAACAATCCGAACCTGTGTTGACATTTGAAAAGCCGGACTGGTTTGATCAGGTTGCCCTTGAGGTTTCAAACGCCCATATCGGGGCGGCAGTTTTCGATCAGTCAACATTTGGCAAGATCGAGGTTGAAGGCAGGGACGCTGAGCGGTTTTTAAATTGGCTATGTGCCAATAATATGGATCGTTCTCCGGGACGCGCAATTTATACATCAATGCTCAATGAACGCGGGGGTATTGAAAGCGATCTGACTGCGATCCGAATTTCGGAACATCATTATCGTTTATTTGTAGGAACAGGATCAATTCGCCGGGATTGGGCATGGCTCCAGCGCCATAAGGGAGAATTTCAGATTACTTTGCGTGATAGCACCGAAGAATTTGCGGTTCTTGCTCTAATGGGACCGGATGCGTCAGCAATCATAGAAAAATCAGGCGCAAATGAACTCAATGCGCTGAAATACTTTGAGGCAGGCGCGGCACATATCGCAGGCGCCCATGTGCGAGCGGTACGTTTGTCATATGTGGGTGAAGCGGGTTGGGAAATTACCTGCAAAGCGCAGAATGCCACACGGATTTATGATTCACTTTATCAACAGGGTGCAAAACCAGCAGGATTATTTGCACAATCAGCAATGCGTATAGAAAAACGATTTCTTTCTTTTGGCCATGATCTTGATACCGACATTAGTCCAGTTCAGGCTGGCCTTGATTTTGCAGTCGCCTGGGATACAAACTTCATCGGAAAAACTCCCCTGGAAAATCAACGTGAAGCGGGTGAAACAAACCGAATTGTGACGATCATATTGGATGATCTGGATGCTGTGCCGATTGGCAATGAGCCAGTGCTTTGTGGTGGAGAAATGGTGGGTAAAACGACATCGGCGGCATTTGGTTACCGGATTGGAAAACCACTGGCAATTGCTGATATTGGTCGCCCGGAGTTGTGTGCTGAAGGAGTAAAGGTTTCAGTCGACATTGCCGGTAGAAAGCACGAGGGTGCGGTTACGTTAAAACCAGCGTTTGATCCCAAAGGCAGTAGAATGCGTGTCTCTTGAAACACGATTAGCCAGTTAAGCCGATCAGGGCTGGCTGGAGTTTCTCAGATCATTTCGCCAGATAATACGACAGTGTGAGTCTGGGAGGCACTCCATCTTGCCTCGTGCAGTTCACGGTATTCTTCAGAATGATACCATGCCAGGGCTTTTTCGCGATCCGGAAATTCCAGTAGAACCATGCGATCATAATCAGCCTTGCCTTCCAGTACTTCTATGTCTGGTGTGCGAACAAGATATTTTCCGCCATAGGTTTCAACAGTTGCAGGCGCCCAGCCATATAGCCTGCCATTGTTTGAGGGTCATTGATTGTTACTTGGGAGATGATGTAATACCAAATTGCGGAGATATTGACTCATATGACCAGTATCCTGAGGGTTTTGACTAGGCGCGTTTTGCGACTTGGTATAAGCGGGCAATATATTATCCTTCAGTTTCTCTGGTTGGGCTGGCAATTGATCCTGAATCCATATGATCGCGGCCAATGACAATGAGTGCAGAGAGTTCTCCATTGCGCACCATCTCATTAAACGCCAGACCCAATCGATGGTGATCGCCCAGACCGACCCAGCATATGCGAGAGGGCAGATCCTGAAATCTGATATGCTTTTTTGTCTTTTCCAGCCATGTTTGCAAGCCTGCGTCATCGGGCATTAGTTCACGAACTTTGGCGCCCGTTCTATAAATGCCTTCCGGATCTGCTGATAATGCCACCCAACGGAAAGGCCCCTTTCCGCGACAAAATAACGGTCGGACACAGACCTCAATGAACCGGGGAAATCAAATGCATTCTCGACACCACAATCTAAAGTTATGGTCCGCAAGTTGTTACTATATTCCATTATAATTACGCCACGATCTTTGATGTCCTGCATCAAATCAACATGTCTTGCCATGGATTGACTGGATTCGCGTGTCACGCGTTCAGGATCGCTTTGTTGACGGTCTTCCCATTGTGCAACGCTCCATAATCTGGGCAGATATCCGCAAACCGGACCGTGAGCGAGGTTTGGTTCGTTAATACATCCGGCAGAATTTCTCTTGACTGCAAATCCTCCAAAATATCGATAGCGTTGCCCAAAAGACCCACGGACAGCAGTTGGCCTTTGCGTTTGGTCGCGTTGATTTCTTCGATCACATCATCAAGATTGTCTACTTTTATATCCAGATAACCAGAACGGATGCAAAAATCTATTTTGCCAGGCTGGCATTCAACAGCAATCGCATTGAACCCGGCCATGGTCGCTGCAAGAGGTCGGGTTCCTCCCTTTCCCCCCAGACCACTGGTGAATACCAGTTTTCCTGCCAGGCGATCAATCTCAGCAGATTGAAGCCTTTATCGAGAACTACAATTACCACAGATATCATGAGAGCCTGAAAAACCTGATGCCCGCCCGAAGGGTTTTGCATAAATTGCCCACTATCGGCGAATATTCTCTTGCAAAGGGCACCACCCTGAGCTGCGAAAATATCCGTGATATTGATCAATTTATGCAAAATCAAACTGACCGTTGTAATGGTCAAACACTCGATGGCCCAGGCATTGCACGCTGGTGAACGTACAATCATGTTTCACAGGGGCAGAATTGTTTTTGATGCCAGGGTGTGCCAAACGTGACGGTATGGAAGTGGGAGATCTGCTTGATCTGTTCAAACGCGAACAGGGTGAGGAATTGGCGGATGATTCTCTGCTCTGGTCACAGGGGCGATGAGCGTTGATGCGGTCAAGGGTTCAACAACACCTTTTTATGCACGCATTCATAAGTTGCGAGGTCAGGCTGGTCAGACTAGAATTACAGTTGCTTATCGGCAATTACTATTGGGCTACTATTGGGCAGCGACATCAGAAAATCTCATCTTGATTGCAATAAGGTACAAGACCCTTATTGCCTGCGTTGCCAGCCTCAGGTTATGGGTGCCTGTCTGGATCAACTGGGTTTTGCCGCTCAGGTGCTTGAATGTCAAGCGAACTCGATCAGCGATAATCCTCTGGTGTTCCCGGAACAAAATGAAATTTTGTCAGGCGGGAATTCTCACGCTGAACCGGTTGCTATGGCAGCTGACAATATAGCATTGGCGATTGCCGAAATCGGATCAATAACCGAGCGACGCCAGGCAATGCTGGTGGTCGCATCTGTTTCAGGATTGCCGGCATTTCTGGTGACGGGCAGTGGTATGAATTCTGGATTTATGCTGCCCCAGGTGACATCCGCTGCACTGGTGTTGGAAAACAAAAATCTGGCAAGCCCAGCTTCGGTTGATTCAATTCCGACATCTGCCAATCAGCAAGATCATGTGTCGATGGCGACATATGGAGCGCGCCGCCTGAGTGAGATGGTTGATAACGCTTTTTCCATTATCGCCAATGAATGGATGGAAGCGGCACAGGGTATCGAGTTTCATGCTCCCTGCAAAACATCTCCAGTGCTGCAAAAGGTTTTGCATCGTTTGCGGCAGGAGGTGCCGACATTTGTCGGTGATCGATTTATGGCACCGGAAATGGTAAAAGCAGAGCAGCTGGTTATCTCAGGCGCTCTTGATAATTTGATAGAAAACTCAACCGGACCAAGCAGATCTGGCTTGAACTAAACTTGGAGAACACAATGTCCTGGATAAAAATCATTCCCTACGAAGAAGCAACAGGCCGGTTGAAAAAACTCTATGACAGGGTGAAAGGCCCCGATAATAATGTTGATAATATTATGATGGCTCATTCTCTTCGTCCTCACACGATGGAAGGACATATGGCGATTTATAAATATGTCCTGCACCATACCAATAATGAGATACCCAAATGGTTTCTGGAAACACTTGGGGTCTGGGTATCAGCGCTAAATAATTGTAGCTATTGTGTGGAGCATCATTTTGCCGGTCTTCAACGATTGCTGGCAGGAGAAGAAGCAAAATCTGCTGCTATTCGCGTGGCAATTGATAATCATGATATTGCGTCGGCTCCACTGGATGATCGGCAGAAACTGGCGATGATCTACGCAGAGCAGTTGACATTGAACCCGTCGGCAATGAGCGAGGACATTGTTAACCAGCTTCGTGAAGCCGGCTACAATGATGGTGAGATTCTGGAAATTAACCAGGTGTCGGCTTATTTTGGTTACGCCAACCGAACAGTATTGGGATTGGGGTGTTCAACCAAAGGTGACATATTGGGATTGTCACCCAACAAGTCGGATGATCCAGACAACTGGAACCATACCTGAGCTTTGTTATGGCAGGAGAATTCCAGATTCAATGAGTAGACAAAACACCATTTCCTGCTCCAATGGTGTCATCCGAGGGGGTCAGTGGATTTGACGTCGATATCGTGCGCATGAACCTGATCTCGGGTTCCTGATTTCTGTCTCCTCCTCGCTCCTTGGCGGCTACGATGAACCAGAAATCATCTCTTAGGCAAACATACAATTATGTCTCATGAATGCTGACGGGGAACAGGGAATTCCTCGATTTGCTGAGACAGCGCTATTCAGAAATGAACGACGGTATTGATTCATACATTGTAGAAGAGGGCAATGGTGGAAATAGTGTAAAAGGCCGTTCAGAGCCTTTTTACCAATTTACCCCATTTTGCTGTCGGATCTATGCAGCGTTATTTTTTGTTCCGTTTACCCAGCCGTAACCAGTAAAACCATCCGGTCCATAGACCGGCAGCTACTGTGCTAATCAGGAATGTTGTTAGACTGAATGCCTGGTCATCGCCTGCGAAATGCGAAAAAATTGCACTGGTACCAGCTGCGACAATGGCTGTTATGAATATATGCCATCTGACTCGGCAAAAAAAAGCACCTGCAATGCCGAAGACAATGATGATCGGTGCTAATAACTGGTTTAAAAAAACTGTAAAGATAGCGGACATTTCACCCCTCTTGCCGGAGCGTTTCCAGCTTGGCAAACAGTATCCCTGATGCCCACAACGAATTTCACTCGAACAATATTATCATCAATGCAACATGATTGCACGAACGGAGCTTCTTTCCAAGACAACAAGCAATATTCGACCACTGACTAACACGTAATCCAAAGTCCTCTTCGAGCCCTTCCTTCCAGTTCACTATCTAACCGGTCATGAAACAAGATCATGAATGGCAATCCGTAAATTTGGTGTGAAGGGTGAAATTGTCTATTTCCGCGCATGTATCATAAAAGAGGAATTAGCTGGCGCGGGCAGGCCCGCTGCACAGGAGAAATGGCGGCCATCAAGGCTTCTTGGAGTGTGTCGGGTTCAATAGGGTTCATTTGACCTGTTTTTCACGCCCGCTGGACTGTGTTATGCTCCGCTTATGGTCATAAAGACTACGGCGCAAAGCATGCCTTGCCAGCAAACCCGAAAAACAAGTCAAATGATTCAAACTAAGCCTGATAGGCTCTAGTGTTTCAAAATTTTCTTCAAACGCTTCAAGATTGCCTGACGTTGCACATCGCTTTCTGCCTCCTCCAGCGCGTTCGAAAGGTCAATTGAGAAGGATGCGTATTCAGTGTACCAGTCGCGGCTTAATTCCATTTCATTAAAGTGCGCTCGCAGGCTGCCCGGTTCGTCCTTGCCGCGTCCCTTCGATTGCGGAGTGCCAGCGCTTAAATCGAAACTCTCGTCGAAATGCGGTAGCCAGATTCTATCCTTGTCCATGCCACGTTCGACTAGCAGACGCTTGAGTTCCTCGCGTGCACCGTCATCACCGTGGTTGAGAAACAACCCACCGACAACGGGCCCGCGTTCAAGTATCCAATCGATCAATTCACCCTGGTCGGCATGGGCGGAATAGTTGCCGATGCGTCTGATGCTGGCACGGATCTTGAATTCCTTACCATGAATACGCACATCGGAGGCGCCCGATAGAATGTGTGCGCCGGTTGTGCCCTGCGCCTGGTAGCCGACGAACAGCACTGTCGCATCGCGCTTCCATATATTGTTCTTCAGGTGATGCTGGATACGGCCGGCGTCAGCCATACCGCTTGCCGAGATAATAATAGCTCCGCCATTGACGCGGTTGATCGCCTTGCTCTCATCTACGCTCTCGATAATATTGAAATTCGGGTTGCGGAACAATTCGTCCTCTGGAATCTCAACATCGTCCAGCGTGTGCGCATAATCCACAAAAACATTGGTCACCTTGCGCGCCAACGGACTGTCCAGGAATAGAGTCGCACCGGGAATATCACCCTTCGTCATCAATACGCCAATGTCGTGCAGTAATTCCTGGGTGCGCTCGACCGCGAAGCATGGAATGACGACATTGCCGCCACGCTTCAGCCCCTGATTGAGTTCGTGCTTGAGCGCCTCGCGCCGTTCTTTCAGTGTATAAGCATCGCGATCGCGATCGCCATATGTGCTTTCGCAAACCACATAATCGAATCCCGCATCGCCACCGGGTTCTTGGTGGAAATTCTTTTCATCAGGTCCCAGATCACCTGAAAAAAGCAACCGCATCGTTTGTTTTGTTTTTGGCTCCTGGTATCGGATTTCCACTGAGGTCGAACCGAGAATGTGGCCGGCATTTTGAAAGCGGACATGAAAATCCTTGTAAGGTTCAAGCCATGTGTCCAGGGACT
>JAAENI010000566.1 GCA_024224595.1 Hyphomicrobiales bacterium | reverse complement strand
TAGGCGAATTATCACCTGCGATGCAAAAGCAGCAAATAGTGATTGTCGTCTAACGGATCCACCAAAGCCTCTCCCTGGCAACCACAATCGGGACAAGTTCACGCAACAACGTTACAAAGCGATGAAAGATCTGGCTCAAGGGTGGAATTTTTGGGATACGCATCTGATCTCCAGTCAGGCCAGTTCTGTTCTTGTTGCCAATCGCGGTGTGATTGAGGGAAAAACCATCAGAGTGCCTGGAGTGATGATTTTTGCAAGATTGCCAAGGGAAATCACTGGCATTTCGGCCCAACAACATTGAAATGGCACATCACCATGCACCGCCAGGCATTCTATTTGATGAGCAAAGTGGCGCAGGCCAAAAAAGCGGGCGAGCGCCAACTTCTTATCTGGAAGGCAATGCATTATGAAGGACATGCTCTGCGTAGTCTGACCGATTTGTTCGCACCGGGTCATGTGATGGTCGATCGTTATGTAACGATTGACACAATGCTTGCAGAAAACAGACAACAAAAAGCACCATTTCCAAGTTGGCGGGCCAATATCTGGAAAACAACATTCAGCAGCCCTGAGCCCACGGGCAGGTTGCTCAAGAAACCCAAGTTTCAAGCTGTCTCAAAAATTGATGAAAATGATATGAATGTCATTACCGGACCGACATCACTAATCGTGCGCAAAGCACGCTTTGAAAGCCAGTTTCATATCAAATTCAATGCAGCTGGAAGCGAGGTACGAAATCTCAAAAGCGGGCCCAAGCGCTCCCAATTTATTTCACCCCGACCGCTTTCCAAATTACCAAAAAACTCGAGAGCGCTGGGAGATGGAGATATTTATGAATACAAAGGTAAACGCCGGTTAAATCCAGGTCAGGGTGAATGGGCACAGGCAGCGTTTGAAGATTCAACCCGATCGCTTTTTGATGGCTACCGATCGATTGCAAAAGGTGGTGATCCAAAAAAACTATCGTTGGCACCGGCAGTGTTTGACACTCTTGGTGATATTCCAATCGAAATGCGTAACGTCTGTGTTGACAATAAAAAACGACCCAAAGGGTGTTTTGCACCTGATGGCAAGGCTGGCAAACCGGTCAGATTTCGCCCGGTCAGCTGTGCGGGGCTGGTTTTGAAATTGCTTGGCATCAACAAATCTCATATTAAAATTTCCCAGGCACTACCAAGCTGCACCGGCGATTCTGCCACTAATGGCCGCTCATCGGATCTACTGCATGAAGGTTGCGAACAATCCTGGGATAAAGGTCGTCCATCGATGTCTGAAAGGCTGCAGACAGAAGCGGGTCAGTAATGTCGGTATGAAAAAGGAATAGATCTACAATTAGTTCTGTGAGCATTTGCTCAATAGGAATTGAGGAATTGTTGTTAACCCATCAATAAATGCAACGGCAGGTGCGATTTACCATACCAAAATTGACAAAGACATCACCCCTACTACTCAGACAGGCGCACAATCACCGGGATGGTGGCAATCAGCATGATTACCGGCAGAATAAAGACCGTCACCGGAACTGTCATTTTTGCTGGCAGCGCGTGTGCTTTTTCTTCTGCCATTGACATGCGTTTGTGGCGCATTTCATCGGAAAAAACCCTTAACGTATCGGACAGGCTAGTCCCCAACTCCTTCGATTGTTGCAGCAAGGTCGCAAACGAACGCACTTCATCCAGGCCAAGCCTATCAGACAGGGAACGCAATGCATCTGCCAATTGACGACCAGCACGAAGCTCAATGGTGATGATGGTTAGATTTTGTGAAAGTGCCGGATATTGCAGTGCGATCTCGCGCGACACTCTTTCAATTGCGGCCTCCATACTCATTCCTGCATCAGCACAAACAATCATCAGATCCATAAAATCGGGAAACCCTGCCCGATATTCAAAAGCCCGTTTTGAGATAATATGGTTGAGGACCAGGTTTGGCAGGTAATATCCGATAAAACCGGTTATTCCAGCGATAGCCAACTGATTGGCAAAAGGCATATCAGCATAGATGATTATCACCGCAACAAAAACCATGGCAAACAGAGCCAACGCGCTGACAATGCGCAGAACAAAATATGCCCCTACTGCTCCGGGTTCCAGAAAGCCTGCTCTGATCAATTTTTGTCGGATTCGAATTATATTGTCCGGATCGGAACTGGCGTAAAAATCAGATGCCTGTTTTAATACTTTTTCGGGTACCAGAGCTTTGGCTTTGGCGGCAGTTTTGGAGTCGGAAGGGTTTTCCTCTTTTGAACTATCATGTGAAGCAACCCCTAGAACCGGTGAATTTTTCAATGACAATCG
>JAAENI010000565.1 GCA_024224595.1 Hyphomicrobiales bacterium | reverse complement strand
GGAAACGCGCCCTCCTCTATTCGCCTTTTTCGCGAATTGACAGAATAGATTTCATCACCAATTTTATTTAATGGGAAACCACTCACGGGACACGTACATATGGATCGGCACATCATACGCACCAATCGCGGGTTTTTTAGGCGATCACCGGGGGAGTGTCAACCAGAACTTTCAATGCAAACACCGATTAAAGCTTGAATTATGAACAGTCTGTGGCGAGTTGGATTCATACCTTGCTTAACCAGGCATATTTGTTAGATTTTCGAGGTCGAAATAGAAGTATTAAGGGAAAACAATCCATGAAAACCTGGATCAAATGGACTTTACGCCTTTTTGGTATTCTGGTCGTTGTCGGTGCGATATTATTAGCGTTCAACTGGGAACGTTTGTTACGCCTTTATAATGTGAATACCCTTTTTGCCCAGGAAAAAATTATTCGAAATTTTTCCAACATGAAGGACATGTTCTTCTGGAAGCCGGTAATCGTTGAAAAGAGTTTTAAACCATCAGCACAGTTTGCATCCAAACATTCTCCCCTGCCCCAGTCTTATGAATTTAACGGCAAGACTGGCAATATTACCAGTCGGCTAGAACAACTAGCTACGACTTCCCTGCTAGTGGTCCATAAAGGTATCATTGTTCACGAGCAATATGGACTTGGGACGAAAAGTCAGGATTTGAGAATATCGTGGTCGATGGCCAAATCTTTTTTGTCGGCGATGTTTGGCATTGCAGTTTCTGAGGGAAAAATCTCCAGTATTGATGATCCGGTAACTCAATACGTACCAGCACTAAAACAGTCGGCCTATGACGGTATTAAGATACGTGATGTTCTGAACATGGCAAGCGGTGTCAAATTTGATGAGGATTATCTGGATTATGATTCAGATATTAATCGTATGGGCAGAGTACTGGCATTAGGCGGGTCAATGGATGAATTTGCCGCTTCCCTAAACGAGCGTGAACGTGAGGCCGGATCTGCTCGCCAATATGTATCAATCGACACCCATGTGCTAGCAATGGTTCTTCGGGCTGCAACCGGCCAATCACTGATGAAATATCTTGGAGAAAAAATTTGGGCAAAAGTGGGCTCCGCTCATGTCCCCTATTATCTGACGGACGGCTACGGAGTAGCATTTGCCCTTGGTGGCCTTAATCTGACAACTCGGGATTACGCGCGCTTTGGTCAGCTATTTCTGAATAAGGGCAAGTGGCAGGAGCAACAAATCGTACCCGCTGATTGGGTCAGTCAATCGACGGCAGTCAGCGCACCAAAATCGTCAGCACAGGGTGACGCGATGCAATATGGCTATCAGTGGTGGATTCCACCCAATTCGGAGGGCGAATTTTTTGCGGTTGGCATCTATGGGCAATATATTTATATCGATCCAAATGCAGATGTGGTTATTGTAAAAACTGCAGCGAACCGGAAATTTCGCGATGACGGGCAATCAGGAAAACTGATCAAACTGGAGAACATCGCCATTTTCCGCGCGATTGCCAGACATTATAGACAACTGTGACTCTCGATGACTAAAGCCCGATATCGACAGAGCGCGCGACACCGCTGAAGGGATCGAAATTCACGATTTCGCAGTTATCGGGTTGAACGCCTGTGACCGCGCGGATGAAATTTCCATGACTGACAATTGCAATTGAGCGATCTGGGCTTATTTCTTCGCCGACCGCGTGATTGTCATGAACAAGAGGCTTATCTTCACGCAAGTTGTTGGCAAAGGTATTGGCCCGTTCTGACAAAACATCATGAGGTTCGATGGCGAAACCACGGTGGTCTGCTTCACCTTGATGCCACCAGCAATCATCAAGGTGGGAAAAATCGAGATGAGAATAGAGTTCGCTGAGCATTTCAGGGTGAGTTCCAATATCACATGAATTGCACAATTGCTCGCGAACCAACGCATTGATTTCAAATTTTCGCTGCTTGCCAAAAATAAGCGACGCAGTTTGCAGGGTTCTGGTGAATGGCGAGACAATTATCTTGGTAATGTTAAGTTTGTTAATTGCCTGCCCGGTACGCCTTGCCTGGCTGTGACCCAATTCCGAAAGTTTCGCATCAAAAATCATCGGATCAGGTTTTAATGCATCATAAACAGCATTGAATTTGGATTGTGCATGGCGAATGAAATAAATCGGAATCTGGTGGCCTGTCATGATGATCGTCCTGAACGTATCGTGTATTGTTTCAACAATAGATGGAAAGACAAGTCGGCAAATTTGGCGGTGATGCAAGAAATATTGACAGCATTTTGATTAATTTACCTGCAACCCAAATCCCGAAACCAGCCTGATAGACGCTTTATCGGGGCTGCCTGAAGTGAATTGAGCAATGTCGATTTGATTGGCAGATGCCAGCGACGTTTCATCTGGATTCTCTTTGGTCAACAAACGTTTGGCTTGCCGGGCTATCGGTTCCGCCGGATCAAGCCAATCTACAGGCCAGGGTGCAACTTTTCTGAACTGATTGATCAGAAAAGGATAATGTGTGCAGGCAAGCACAATAATATCCGTACGCGCGCCATCTAGTTCAACAAAACATGGCAGTATCTGGCGATGAACCAGATCAAGATCGACTTGTCCGCCGGTTAAATGGGCTTCGGCAATTTTTGCGAGGCTTTCAGAGCCAACAAGCCGCACATGGACTTTGTCGGCAAATTCAGCGATCAGGTTTCTGGTGTATTGGCGTTTTACCGTGCCCTGGGTCGCCAGTACGGAGATCAAACACGAGGATGTTTGTTCAGCCGCCGGTTTGATTGCCGGAACTGTGCCAACAAAAGGAATATCGAACCGTGAACGCAATTCATCCAGCGCTAAAGTTGATGCTGTGTTACAAGCAAGAATTACCAGATCAGGTTTTACTTTGCCAATTGCCGTACTGATCACATCAAGTATTCGAACAATCAGTTTTTCCTGATCCCAGCCACCATAGGGGAAGGCGGCATCGTCTGCCAGATATACGATATCTGAGGAAGGAAGAACGGCACGCACTTCGCGAAGTATCGACAGACCGCCAAGACCGGAATCAAATACCATTATTGTCATCAGTTCATTTCCGTTCCACAAACGTTGACTGGCAGTTTTCGTGAACTGGATTCCCCGCGCAAAACCAGTTTTCCATGGTCATCAAAAGCAAACAACAGCCTTTTTCTGGCAAATATCCTGGCATAGATCCAGATAAAACTGCCACCAAATAGGAAACCCGCTAGAACGTCTGAAGGGAAATGCACCCCCAATACGGGCCTTGAAACAGCAACGAGAATGCCACCTGTTATGAAAAACAACCACCAACGTGGAAACAACAGTGCCAGCGTAACGGCTATTGCGCCCCCGGTTGTCGCATGTCCGGAAGGAAAACTGGCAAATTGATAATAGTGCTCAAAAGGTATTGAAACCCAGATATCTGGTTCTGGCGTGAATTGCGGTCTTGCTCTGCCAATCAGGTTTTTAAACAAATTTCCCAACAGGCCCGTAAACACAATCCCGGTAAATGCAAAATAGGCATTGAGAAACAACCGGTGCCAGATCAGATTTTTCTGCCCTTTGAATCTTCTGGCGTTTCGCAGAGACAGCAATACCAATATTGCTCCTGTAATGAACAAAATCCAGTTGACACTGCCCAAAAGTGTGATTGTACGAAATATTTCAGGATATTGACGATCCGGCTGCCTGATCCACTCAAGGACAATGTGATCAGTAAACAGGAAAAGTGCTCCAGTCATGGCGACACTTAGTGTGAGGAAAACCAAAGAAATTGTTATTCCTGGCAAAATACCAAAACGTTGATCAGTTCTCCTTAAATGCACAAATTGAAAATATTCAAAAATATTCTGATACCAGATTTTAACTAACGAGATCACTTGTTATCCATAATTTCCATGATTTTTGTTGAATGTTTTTGGCGCCTACTGGCACTCAATACAATACTGGTCTGATAAAATCCAAAATAATATTAGCTGTGGTGTGACCTTTGAGCTGTAAATATGTGATCTTTCGATGCTGATATTATCCTGGAACATCATGAAACTGCTTTTATCTGGGACCTGTAGTTCAACTATTGCCCATATTCGATATGATGTGCGAATGGGTTCATATTCTATCTCATTGAAATAACACATCTATTTCGTCGAGTGCTTAAATGCACATCATTGGGTTCAGTTTCACCATATCTTTAGTTCATCGAGACAAACCAGACGATCTTCCAAAGGATCAACCCAATGACTTTACTTTCTAGCGCACGCAAGACAGCAATCGCCACTGTAGCAGCTCTGGCTGTTATTACCGCCGGTGCAACTGTAGCGCCTACTGAAGCTCAGGCAGGTGGTAGACTGGCCGGCGCCCTGATTGGTGGAGCCATCATCGGTGGTCTGATCGGTAT
>JAAENI010000564.1 GCA_024224595.1 Hyphomicrobiales bacterium | reverse complement strand
ATTTAGCCTGCCATTGTGGGGGCATGCGATTATTTGGACACCGATTATCATTGTTGCCTGTATCTGGTCCCTTCGCCTTGCCAAGGCAGTGATGATTGCCCTGCAATATCAATCGGGTGCGCGGCAAGATATCGAGATTGAGAAAGACTGAACAATGAACCGTTCAACTTTATTGATTATCGCAGCAATGACTATATCAATAGCGATACTCGCAACCCTGGGAACCTGGCAGGTCGCACGTCTGAAATGGAAAGAAGATTTGGTCGCCCGAATCAACGCACGTGTTGCAGGCGAACACATGAGCCTGCAACAAGTAGAATTGCTTTGGTCGCAAAGGCGCGATGTTGATTACATGCCAGTAAAACTAAATGGCATTTTTGATCACCAGCGTGAACTGTATTATTTTAACACATGGAATGGTAAAGCGGGCTGGGATGTAATCACTCCCCTGATGTTATCTGACAATCGTGTTGTATTACTAAATCGCGGATTTGTGCCGACAACTTTTCGGGATAAAAATAACCGCCAGTCGGGATTGATTGACGGGGTTGTGGAAATTGCTGGTCTGGCCAGAAACCCGGTGTTGGAAAAACCAAACAGCCTGATTCCGGATAATCAACTTGTCCAACGCGAGTTTTTCTGGAAGAGCTATTCTCAAATGGCAAAACTGGCAGGGATGGGCGATATCAATCAGGTGCTCCCTTTCATGATAGATCAGGGAAAAACCAATATTGAAGGTGGTTACCCAGTTGGTGGAACCACCCGCATTAATTTTTCCAACAACCATTTGCAATATGCGGTGACATGGTATGGACTGGGTTTGGCGCTATTTACCATCGGTTCAGCATTTTTATATAGCCGAAGAATACAGTCTGCTTGACAGCTAACTGCGACTGATTATTAAAGGCGTTGCCATTTCAAAATTATGGATTGAAACCTGATGCCCAAACAACCGATGACTTTGCGACTGTGTGGACCGCGTGGTTTTTGTGCTGGTGTTGACAGGGCGATACAAATTGTTGTCCTGGCCCTGAAAAAATACGGTGCTCCGGTTTATGTTCGCCATGAAATTGTGCATAACAGATATGTGGTCGAGGGTCTGAAAGCCCGGGGTGCAATTTTTGTCGAGGAGTTGAGCGAGATACCGCCTACCAGCCAGCCGGTAATATTTTCAGCCCATGGCGTTCCAAAATCTGTTCCTAAAGATGCTGAAAACAGAAATTTTGTTTATCTTGATGCGACTTGTCCTTTGGTGTCAAAAGTGCACAAACAAGCCGTGCGGCACACCAAACTAGGACGCCATGTGCTATTGATTGGACATCATGGACACCCGGAAGTAGTCGGCACAATGGGGCAACTGGCAACGGGTGAAGTAAGCCTTATTGAGACTGTTGATGATGCTGCAAATTTCAGGGCGAATGGT
>JAAENI010000563.1 GCA_024224595.1 Hyphomicrobiales bacterium | reverse complement strand
CGTACTGGCGAAGAATGCCCCGTATGGGTTGGAGGTGAGCCCGTCCTGGCATTGCGTTATAAGTGACGAGGAGAAGTCCACCTGGCGCAAGATGCTTTTTTGCAACGGTAAATATTTGTTCCCTGACTTCTGGTGAGACCCAGCTGAAGACGCCATGGAGTGTCAGGAAATCAAATGTGCCAATGTCTTTACTCAGAGTTGCGAAATCCGAAGTTATCGCCTGTACATTAGTCAGCCCACCCGCTGCGATGTCGTTCTCAATTGATTCAACATGGCTTGGGTTGATATCAACACCTATGAATTCACCTTGCGGATTTGCTGCAGCCAGTGTGGTGAGAGATCGTCCGAGGCCACATCCAAGTTCCAGGTAACGAAAGCCATCAGCAGTTTTCGGAGGGATGACACGATTCAGCGATGCAGCATATCGCATTGCTGTAGGTGCCATATGCGGGTAGAAGCCCGGGATATAATCGAGATCAGTAATGTAGCCAGCTGATGTCATTATGAGTCTTTTCTAATCTGTAATCCATTAGGATTTAATTTCAAAAAACTAGCGTACTCTTGTTTCTTATTTTCGCCAACCCATTTGTCCTGATTGTGTTTGTATTCGGCGTGGACGAGATTTGGGATTGCAAGTTAGATTTACCGTGCTTTTGTAACAGTCCGATGATTAGGAATAACAACCATAAAAGGTTTTTGTGAGATGCCAAAACGTGGCTTTAATCCAGAGTGGTTTGTGTCTGACCTTATGGCAGGTGTTGTTGTTTTTCTAGTCGCATTGCCACTTTGTCTTGGTGTCCCCTTAGCGGCTCGAGCGCCGTTATTTTCAGGCATTGTTGCGGGGATTGTGGGAGGCGTAGTTGTTGGCGGGTTGAGCGGTTCTCGTACGAGCGTCTCAGGTGGATCACCAGCATTGATTGCAATTGTTTCTGCACAGACGACAGCTCTGGGTGGATTCGATGGTTTCCTAACTGCTGTCTTGTTGGCAGGTGTGATTCAGTTGGCTTTAGGTTTCCTCAAAGCCGGCTTTATTTCTTCATTTTTTCCGACAAGTGTTATTAAGGGGCTCCTTGCGGCAATAGGCGTAATAATCATCCTGAAACAGCTCCCGCATCTGATTGGGTATGACATAGACCCAATAGGTGAGATGTCGTTTAACCAACCAGACCGCGAAACTACATTTTCAGACCTGCCGAAGTCTATTCAGTATTTTTTACCTGGTGCAGCAACAATAGGCATTGGCTCTCTTCTTATTGTTATTGCTTGGGATCAAATCAAATGGTTGCGGAAAACACGTATACCGGGTCCTCTTATTGCGGTTATTGGCGGCACTGCCGTAAATATCTTACTCAAACGCATGGGTAGTCCGTGGGCTATTGGCCCAACTCATCTTGTTTCTGTTCCGTTGCCTAATGGCCCAGACGGACTGATGGGTCTTATAACCTTTCCCGATTTTTCGAGTCTCACTGATTCAAGGGTCTACGTCTCTGCTGCAACTATTGGAATCATTGCGAGTCTCGAGTCACTTCTGGCGATTGAGGCAGTCGACAAGATTGATCCGCGACAGCAGCGCACTCCCCGGAATCGAGAACTGTTAGCGCAGGGAGCGGGAAATGTAATCTGTGGTTTCTTAGGCGGGTTGCCCGTGAGTGCCGCGGTAATTCGTGGAACCGCAAATGTCAATGCTGGAGCACGGACACGATTTGCGACGGTTTCGCATGGTCTTTTATTGTTGACATGCGTCCTCCTTCTTCCTGCCTGGTTGAATGAAATTCCCCTAGCAACGCTCGCTGCTATTTTGATCAAGACAGGCTACCGATTAACGAACCCAAAACGGTACTATCAGTTGTGGCAAGAGGGATACTCTCAGTTCGTGCCATTCGTTGCAACAGTGCTTGCAATTGTTCTCACAGATCTTTTAGTTGGAATTGGAATTGGGCTGACCTGCAGTATTATTTTTATCTTGCACTCTAATTATCGGCGGCCACTTACTAAAAAACTTGAGCGACACACATCAGGAAATATAATTCGTGTTGAGTTGGCGAATCAGGTGACGTTTTTTAACCGTGCTGCGCTGCAGTCTGTTTTGTATGATGTTCCACCAGGGGGAACGCTGTTAATTGATGCCTCAAGTGCAGACTATATTGATCCTGACGTGATTGACTTATTGTCTGACTTTCAGAAAACGGGGGCACCGGCTCGTTGGGTCCAATTGAGTCTTGTTGGCTTCGGTGAACGGTACCCCAGCCTTCATGATGAAATACGATTTGTCGAGCATTCAAGCCATGAAGTACAGCAGTCGACAACTCCTGCAGAGGTGCTTGCGATG
>JAAENI010000562.1 GCA_024224595.1 Hyphomicrobiales bacterium | reverse complement strand
TAGTTTAAATGAATATTTGGGATACCCTTTAAAATATTACCTATCTGCTTTAACTATACATTTATGCCCTAACTTATAGTTTATTTTTTTATTAATTGAATGGCTTTTCTCCGCCAAATGGGTTACTCTAAACATTCCATGTTGATGGTTAACTGAGAAAATTACCCCCACCATATGCTGTTATCAAATCCTGATGTCGTTCACATAGCGTCAGCTACTTTCTGTTTGATTGTAACCTTCAATCAATTTATTCACATTAGGGCGTGTCGCGTCCAACAGGGTTCATTTGATGGGGTTAAAACAGTTCATTCGCCCAGGCGCAAATCGCTGCGCGATGCGGCGCATCGGGCAAGATTTGCAACGCGGGGGATGGGCTGTTTTGACTCACCCCGGATATATTGGCAAAGGTCTGTTTTTCAGGTTCTCTGGACATCGCTACGCCCTGTTTGTGGTCAGCAGCCAGACCACTGCACAAGGCGCGCCTTGCCAGCAAACCTAAAAACAGGTCAAATGAGCCCGGTTGGACGCGACACACTCCAGGTTCCACCATTATCGCCTTTCCACACTTCATGATAACGCAAACAATTTGTCATCCAGGAGCATGATATGGAATTGATCAGGCAAAAAAATCTTCAAGGCATCATCCTTATGGTCATTTCGATGGGGCTTTTTGCTGTTGCAGATTCTTTAATAAAGTTGATGTCGGTATTTATTTCACCGGCGCAGGTATTGTTTTTCATGATTGGCGGCGGAATGGTTGTATTTACCATTATCGTCGTGCTTCAGAAAGAGCGATTGTTTGATCGCAGAGCCTTCGCTCCAGTATTGCTGGTGCGTTATTTATCAGAGGTTATCGGAATGGCCGGGATGGTGTTGGCCTTAACCTATGTTCCACTTTCCATTGTTGGCGCAATTTTGCAGGCAACGCCTCTTTTGGTTGTGGTAGGAGCGGTATTGTTTTTGGGGGAGAAGGTCAGCTGGCGGCGCTGGAGTTCAATAGGCGTCGGGTTTTTTGGCGTTCTACTCATTATTCAGCCCGGAGCGGAGGGCTTTGATGCAAAAATATTATTTGCCGTCATGTCGATGGTCGGACTCTCAGTTCGCGATCTGACTACCCGATGGACACCGCCTGATATGGCTTCTGCCAGTCTTGCAACCTATACGATGGCAGCCACCTTCCCATTTGCGATCGGGTGGCTAATTTATAATGGTGAAAACATGATCCCGGCACAGGCAAACTGGGTGATGATACTCGCTATGATCGCTTTAGGCTCCGTTGGATATATGTTGCTCATAAAGTCGATCCGCATGGCTGAGGTTTCGATTGTTTCACCTTTTCGCTATTCACGGCTAATATTCCTGTTGTTTATCGGGGTTGTAATTTTTGACGAGCGCCCCGGAATTTCGACATTATTTGGTGCGCTCCTGATTATCGTCTCGGGCATTTACATTATGTGGCGTGAACGGCGTGTAAGGGAGGCGACCAGGTAACTGTGTTATTGGCTTGTTGACAACGGAACCAACGATGGGCAGTTTTTCATGCTGGAGCATTGGATTTTGTCAACTATATCTGGCTTAAATAACGCCACATCAGACAAAATAGTTCGAATCCATCAACTGTTGTTCAAGATTTCGAAATTGAGATACTATCGCGAGTGGATAATCTGGTGCCTTTCGATTACCTATTTCTCGCTACGCCAATTGTAGGTCACTAGCAGGCTGTCGGACTTGAGCAGTTATTGAGAACAGAACTGGAATTGAGGTCGATATTTCGATCATTTGAGGCGAATATCGGGAATATTTAACGAAAATGAGCGAAAAATCGGACCAATATCCAGTTTTGTTAACAGTGATT
>JAAENI010000561.1 GCA_024224595.1 Hyphomicrobiales bacterium | reverse complement strand
TACATCCATGCCGGCAGCAGTAAATCCTGCCACCATGGCATTTTCCAGCATGTATCCCGACAATCGTGTATCTTTACCAATCACAACCCGATGCTTGTGATCGCCGCGAAGAAATGCCAATCCCGCAGCCATGCCAACTTTCATGGCAATTTCAGGTGTCATAGGAAATCGGTTGGCATATCCACGAATGCCATCAGTTCCAAAATATCGTCTCGACATATCATTCCCCATACACAAACAATTCATGACCACCCGCTTTGGTCCACAAATTGTCGAATTGCCCCATCACTCTAATATATATCGTTATTTGATAATAAATTGGGACAATCTTTGTGAACAAATATATCAAGGTTAATCATTTGTTGACGTGCGCCTGATACCAAGCGTCATTAATATTGACCCATATGATGACCCCAAATCGTCTGCCAGCGAGGCGCGTCTCGAAGGGCGATACGGGTCATCGTTCGAGAAACGCAACAATGTCTGGTGGGCGATTTCGGGCCACCAGAGGCCGGTTTTCTGCGGGTTTCGGACGTTGTTGCAATCTGCTCATGGTACCAGTACCAGGTCGCCAATCGCGCCTAGAGCATTTCCGGTTTAGTTTGGTCCATATCCTGCTGCTGCGAAGAAGTTGGTGCATTCCTGTTTTGAGAATAATTCGAGGATTTTCCCGGCGCATTTCCATAGGGCATCCACGGTTCTG
>JAAENI010000560.1 GCA_024224595.1 Hyphomicrobiales bacterium | reverse complement strand
CTTTAGCGAAATGAAAAAGGCCCTGGGAACCATCCACATAGATATGTCATCGCCGAAAGCTTTGGCCAGAAGCGTTCTTGACTCCCTGGTATCTGTCTATGTTTACATGCGTAACCGGCTTTGTCTGCATAATGAAAATGTCGTACCCGCAGAACAGATGACAATACCGGTCTCAGAAGACCAATGCAATGGGCAACGTCAACAACTCAAAGATCATAAAAAAGCCAAAGCCGGCGGTCAAGAAAATCAACTCAAGCTGGATCATCTACACTGGGTGATTGACCGCTACGAATTTGAGCTGGAGCCCGCCGTACTCAAACGGGCGCAATATAGTATCAAGTTCTATGAGCTTGAAGCCATCAATGAGACGCAAAAAGCCTTTGTTAAGGCCACCAACAGAAATGCGGATCGGTGCAATTTATCCTACTTTTTTGGAATCCTCAAAAACATCCAGCAGCAACGCGATGAGGAGGCCATCAGACAATATTGCCGCAACCGCTATAACTATCTGCGGATGCTTGACATGCAGCGCAGGCAAGATGAACAGCAACAACCAGCCTCAATAGATGATATCATCAGCATGCTGGAAAAAGCGGTGACT
>JAAENI010000559.1 GCA_024224595.1 Hyphomicrobiales bacterium | reverse complement strand
GAAAGCATGTGGATCGAGTGAACCGCGTTGAATGTGATCGCGCAACCTTCCCGGCGTACCGACGACAATATGAGCACCGCGTGACAGTGAACGACGCTCCATACGCATATCCATACCGCCAACACAAGAAACAACTGCCGCGCCAGTCATCTGGTACAGCCATTCCAACTCGCGCATTACCTGCAGCGCCAGTTCACGGGTTGGCGCGACAACCAGGGCTAGTGGTGCGCCGGCGGTTTCGAATTTTTCAACGCCCCCAAGCAGCGTATGCGCGAATGCCAGCCCAAACGCCACAGTTTTGCCTGATCCAGTCTGGGCAGATACCAGAAGGTCAGCATCATTCAATTCAGGCGCCAATATCGCTTTTTGTACCGGTGATAATTCACTGAACCCGCGTTTGCTCAATGCCTGACCAAGCGCTGGAATAACGCCTTCGAAATCTGTCATAATTCTACTTTCTGAAATCGGACCAGCTCTTTGATCTATCAGCCTGGTCGTGCGCTATCATGAGCCGTATATTAAACTGGTGCACGCTGTTATGCGTTATCGGATATTTGGGCCTCTGTCTCCTAAATTCGTACTCAATTTCACAAAAGAGGCTGATGGGTTAATACAGGGCGCCCGCAGTTTTTGTAAATTATTGAAGCAACTCGATAACTTGGCCAATTCATATTTAGTCGAAAATGCTTTAGTCAGTCTTCACCTGCCACCAGCGCCGGATGGCGATTACAGACCGCAACCCTTCCGCTATCAGAAAGGGATATGAATGAAAAAAGGGCGCAGAAAGCAGCCATAGCGCACCCCAATGCGAACGCAATGTAAACACGCCTCGATATTCAAGGGCGCAACTGACTACCATGATGCTAATGGCAATCAGTCACCTGGAACCTGTCGAAGAAGCCATCCAGCATTAACCAAAGGACTAAAACGCTATCGGGTGATGAGCGGTGTGAAGTTTCTGGTTCGGATGACGCTGAGACGTCTGGACCTTGCCAATGAGATTTATTATTTGCGCGAACCCCAGAAGATTCCGCTGGTGATGAACCAGGATGAAGCCTCGGCAGAAAAAGAAGGCATCGTCGTCGACATAATTGTCTTCGGTTATGTCCCGTCCAGCTTTAGAGGTTGCAAATATCTTCCGCGATCATGGTTCAGCATGGCGCAAAGCCAATGCCGGCCATATCAACCTTGGTCAGTTAAAGGTGATGAGTGCCCCTCTTGTCTTATGAATTGTTCAACTCCTGTGTAATGATGGAGCCACTGCCCAGCACGTCAATTATGACGGGCAATGGTCGCGTTCGCGTTGAGGCAGCCAATGATCGCCACCAATGCAGGCAACCTGCCAAAATTACCCGGATTTAATCTAGAATGACCGAGAAACCTAAGAGTCTGTTCAAGAATACACAAGAGGTTTTGATTACTGACAAACAACTGGTCCGATTTCTACCTGAACATCGGTTTGTGCGACATAATCAAATTTTGCTGAACATTCTCCGTCTGTGGTGTTTATCGAGGCTTCATTTTTGCCAGAAAGCCCTTCAATATAAGTGCGTCCGTCATAACCAATAATAAACTCGCTATCTCCACCGTTCAGTTTGCCTTCATCGCCAACATTCAAATATGAACCGGCTGCATTGGTAAAAATAACCACTGCACTGCTGGTTTGGGTGCTCACCCCAAACTTGACATTGACCCCGGAACCATCGCCGGGGATAATTTTCTGGCGAGTAGAATCCACAGATGCATTGACTGGCAGGTTTTCAGTGTCAATTCTGAGACGGTTTTCTTCATACGACAACAGGCCTGGAACCAGAAGTTTCCCATTTTTGTTGGTCTTGCCTACCATCTGATTGGAAAGATATACCGGGATGTCGGCTGCGCTGGCATCGACAACGGCAAATGCGTCATCAATTCTATTTGCCAGGAAAACACCTTTATCGGCTATCACAATTGCACCATCGATGAATGCATCAGCTTGAAAATCGCTGGCATTTTGTGTGACGTCGAGCTGAGAATATGTTTTCCGGCCACGATATGAAACACCGGCACTGCGGCGAGTATTGCTGCCTTCGGTGTCTGAGAGGCGCCATCCCCAACTTCCCGGTGTGGCTTTTAGGGTTTTCGATGCGCTGGCGTGAACTTTGATTTCACCTTCACTGCTATCAACGGCGGTTGTGGCAAATATCTTTTTGCCAATTGGAAAACTCAGACCGATATAAGCGCCATTGTCATTGGAATCCTCAAGATTGGAATAGATGGAAACTGACAGTGAAGCATTTCCGAGTATTTTCTGATTGTATGTCAGGGAAGCAAACATTGAAGCTTCATCAATGGCATTTTCCAGATGGGTAAATGATATATTTAGTCCTCCATTCAGTTTTGGCAACGGCACGCCAAGAGAAATCTGATCAAAGGCTTTGGCGATGCCCGAACTACTAAGAGCCGGGTTGACAAATCCTGTGTCGATGATGTCATTACTCGTTATAGAGGCCAGATCATGATAAGTCCCGAATGAACGGCGTGTGCTTGCGTGCAGGTTCATCCCGAGTATTTGCGTATTAAATGAACCGAACAATTGATAGCCTTGATCAAACCGATCCCTGCTGATGCTGGTGGCAAATGAAAATAGTGCCCGGTCTGCCAATGTAAAGGATGCACCCAATCCACCGTTCAACAATTGGGGGCCGGCTTCAACATGACCTTCCAATGTGAATTTGTCCGTCACACCGTAACGAAATGTTCCCGATCCCAGAAAACTTTTTGAGTAATTGTTGGACACTGACCCGTAATTCAACCGCGCAAACCCGGCCTCTATCGAATAATCGAGAAGCCCTTTTCGCAGCAGGTTTGATGAAATGTAAAAAGGTTTAGTCGTCTCAATTTCCCGACCGGTTGCATCTGTTACAACAATTTTCGCATTACCCACACCCGAAACTGTCGGAATTTGATTAATCGTAAACGGACCCGCATCCACTTTCTGAGAATGGGCTTTGAAATTGCCAATATAGACATCAACTGTCGAGGGCACTGCCGCACTTCCCGATGTGCGTAGCAATGGTGTGGCAATCAGGTCAGGACGCAAGCCGAAATTCTTCTGCATTTGAAATCCACCGAAGCGATAAGGCCGCGTCCAGGCAAGTCCACCTGAAATAGCATCACCAATATTGTAAACGGTTGAGTTCTTAACATCTGAAACCGACCAGGTAGTGTCCAGCCTGAGAAAATCATAAGTTTTAAAATTGCCGGTTGAAACAATACCAGAACCATAAATTTTGCCCATCGGACCATAGATCCAGCCATTGAGATTGGCGGATATATCTTCAACACTCAAGGGTTTATCATTAACCGAAGAAGTGGTGGAAAAAAGAGAATAATTTGCTACCACCCCTACTCCGGAGGGTGTTATGGCGTGTTCGAGTTTCTTATCAGGCGTATTATATTCCTTGGCCAAACGCTGCTTATCAAGCATGGTTATTTTCAACAATTGCGCGCTCTCATCATAATCAAATTTGACTGAAGGAATATCGCTTAAATAAATTATGTCTTCTGGCTTGGCAGACGGCAGCGCTTTTACGCCAATTTCCTTGAGTTCAGCTGTGGTTGCTCCAATTCTGCCATCAGTGTTGCGAAAAAAAGATGCAATGAGATTTGTTGGTTGATCATTAATCATCACTTCCAGAAACAAAGGCTCCAGATCTCCGCCGACGACTGGGGTATTGAGCAATTCAGTTTCCAGAGGCAGCTCCATTGCGAAGGAACTGATTGGGGCTGCTGTGAAACCCATAAATATGGTCACAATGGTGCAGATGGCTAAATGCCTTATTTTCCACAAACTCATTTTGCGTCCTGTCCCTAAAGCGCGGCTCCTCTTATGGGCTCCTGCGCTGTCATATTTCCTGGCCCTGTGGCCATTTCCGGTGATATTTTTCCCTTAACCGGAGTTTCATTACTAAAATTATGGCAAGCGAATCCGGTCCGACTAATCATTAGCCGGAAGGAATTTGTAAGGTTGCCGGTTGAATTCAGACTGGCTTCTACCTGTTTTGGCAGCCAGCGTGTGTTTTACTGTACCCTGGAATTCAGCTTGATTTTTCCCAGCTGTCCATTCGCAGAAATCAGTACTTTCGAGTTTCGCTTGGCCTTTTTGACCGAATTGACATCAAAGCTGGCGAATGAATTGCTCAGGACATATCCAACCAGACCAGGTTTGGAAGCAATCTTTGCTCCCTTTTTGTCTTTGACTATTAGTTCAGAAATCCTGATATGCTTCTTTCCCTTGTTTTTAACAACAAGGTTTGAACCATGATTTTTTACTTTCCAGGTCAGGGACGGTTCATCTTCGTGATTTGCCCCAAAAAATACCGGTATTGAATATCGCATTTGCAATTTGACAGCGACCCCGGTTTTTCTTGTGCGACTGGGCAGTTGATCAACAATTATGCGATAGGCTTCCTCGCCATCTGTTGGCGTTTTTGATATTCTGATGACCCGAACAAGATTTGTTCCTTTGGGTGAAATCTTAACCAATGGAGGGCTGGCAACCACGTCCCTGGTTCGAACCAGTTTATCTTTGCCATTTTCCTGGATCCATTTGAATATCCGGATCTGAGCCTTAACCAACTCAGACCCGGTATTCTTAAGGAGAAGTTTTGATGCTGCACCGGGTGCAGGAACTTCCACCAAAACCGGTGAAATCTGTAAAGATGTTGCCTGAGATGGTGACACAGTTCCAAAAGTGAGAAGTGCTGTGAGTGTTCCTGCGATAATGTTGCGCATATCAAATTGTCCCCTTATTTTTTACATCGAAGTTGTAGTGCCTAGAATGTTACTGTGACAGTGACAGTGTCCAGATATGTACCCGCTGACGGTGTAGACTGCACTGGCACGCGACCATAAATGGTATGGGCCTGGGCAGCACCATCCCCAGTGGCTGACACAGTATCGGTACCAACTGAATTGCCCCAGTTGGATGCGCGACCAGAATCGCTGAACATTTGGTAATCAACAAATTCAGCGCCATCCATCATTTTGCGTGTAGTTGTATCAGCACCGACACCCAGACCAGCACTCAGGCCAATATCATAAGTGGTTGAATTCGTGCACTGGACACTCAGTGTGGCAGTGGCTTCTACATTAGAGGCCAAAACACCGGCTGAACCGAAGTCAAGATCACCAGCAGAGACGATGTCGCAATCCTCAGTGATAATAATTTGTGCTGTAAAGGTGTCTGTTGTAGTTGCGGCGCCTACGCTACTAGCGGACACGGCTGCGATCACAGATGCCACGACGAGTGTAGTTGCGTTCTTGATCTGCTTGTTTAATAGATTATTCATTTCAATCCCCTGTTAAATTGCATTCATTGCAATGTTTATTTTGGTTTTGTTTCTGTTTGAACCAGCCATAGGTAACTGGAACATTTGCCAACCTAGGGGGCATCTCTTAACAAACCCCTTTCAACGCAAGAAACTTCAAGAACATGTGAGGATTCCATGATCATTGGTAAACATTGGGTTAAATAAATTTATTTTGTTAATTATGTTTTTTCACAGCAAATCTAACAGCAAAATATTGGTTTATATTCGTTATAACAAAGGCTTAGTCAGGGATTGCGAATATCGGTGAGCACTAAAACGACCCGCGATAGAATCAATGCGGCGACAAAAAAAATCGTTGCGGCGGCAATAATTGAAGGCCCAGAGGGCAGATCGAACTCCAATGACAGCAGCAATCCACCAATAATTGACGCAACACCCATTAAAGCTGCAACCACCGCCATTACTTCCGGAGAACGGGAAAAAATCCGAGCAATAGCCGCCGGTAAGATAAGCAACGCCGAAATGAGCAATACCCCGGTAATTTTCATGGCAATAGCAACAAGACCGCTACACAATACCATAAACAACACTTCACTGCCCCAAAACCCTATGCGTTCCACACTGGCAATTTCGCTGCTCAAAGTATAGGCAATCAATTGACGCCACTGCAATACCAGCAAAAACAGTATCAGGGCGGTCACTCCAAAACTCACCCAGACATCATTCCAAGACACAGCAAGAATATCGCCGAAAAGCAGGCTGGTTAAATGTATCTTGCCGGAATTTGACAGCGAAACAGCAATTAGACCCAATGCAAGAGCTGAATGCGAAAGGATTCCCAGCACAGCGTCACTGGAAAACATGCGCGAAGAGCGCAACGCGATAAGCAATAAAGAAACACATGTGGCAATTACAAATACCCCAAAAATGGCGTCAATCTGCAAAAACAGCGCCAACGCCACTCCTAATAATGCTGAATGGGCAAGGGAGTCACCGAAATAGGCCAATCTCTTCCACAGTATAAAGCAGCCAATCGGACCGGAAACAAGCGACAATGCTGTACCGCTCAACAAGGCGCGTAGCATGAATTCTTCAAACATTGCCAAACCCCATGTTATCTAATTGTGGTGATGTCCGTCATCGCGATGACAATTATCAGTAATAGTCCCATCTGCATGCTGAACGTTACCATCGGGCAAATGAACATGGTCGTGGGTGTGGCGATAAATTGCTAAAGCCTGCGCAGCCTGAGGCCCGAACATATCCAAATACTGAGGATTGTTTGCGACACCTTCAGGCGTGCCGCTGCAACAGACATGGCCATTGATACATATTACCCGGTCTGTTGCTGCCATTACCAGGTGCAAGTCATGGGAAACAAGAACGATACTTGCCCCTGTTTGATCGCGATATTCGCGAATGTAATCGTAAATCTCCATCTGGCCTGAAAAATCAACACCCTGAGAAGGCTCATCAAGGATAAGAAGCTGCGGTTTGGAGAGTACTGCGCGAGCCAGCAACAATCGCTGAAACTCGCCGCCGGACAGAGACTGAACCTGTGCATCTGCCAAGTGATCAATGTGAAACCGCTCCATCGTGGCATCAATTGCATCTGTTTTGATGTGACCGGTAAGATTCATCATACGACGCACTGACAATGGCATCGTTCCATCCAAAATCAGATTTTGCGGCACGTATCCGATTTTCAATCCTTTAGCACCTGTCACTTTTCCTTCGTTTGGTTTTAAAATACCGGTAAGCACTTTGAGGGTTGTGCTTTTTCCCGATCCGTTCGGTCCAACAATTGTTATTATCTCTCCACGTTGCACCGAAATATCAACATGGCGAATTAGCCATTTTCCATCTCGTCGGACACCAGCATCATCCATCTGAACCAATATTGAATTGCTCTGAGGCATTAACCTGTGTTTCCAATTATTTCGTTGATTTTGCCCATATGCTCAGTCATAAGAGACATTTATCCTTTTTCAACCTGATTGACTACACCCTTGCGGCCCTTACCGAAACGCATAACACTTTTGTTGGTTCTTGCATCCGCGTTGATCATACAAAATGCCTCGAATAATACTTGTGCAGCAAACACTGACAAGCGGTTGAATGTTGCCGTATCCATCCGTCCTCTGCATTCGATTGTCGCCAGCATTATGCAGGGAATCGGCTCGCCCACATTAATGGTCAAACATTCGCAATCACCCCATCATGCTAATTTGAAGCCGTCTCAGGCCAGCATTCTTGCCAAGGCAGACATGATATTCTGGATCGGGCCGGAGTTGGAGACATTTTTACAAAAACCTGTCTATTCAACCGCAAATCACGCGCAAACATTCCGATTGTCAAAGATTGCCGGGCTTCAATTATCATTGTTGTCCCAGGGGCAGCCAGACCCCCATATCTGGCTTTCTATTGAGAACGCAATTGAAATAGCCAAATTTACCGCCGACAAACTGATTGAGGCGAATCCATCTTCAGCTAAAACTATCCGCAAGAACCTGGCGCAATTTCAACTTGATATGGGTATTCTTCAATTTGACCTGGAAACGATTTTAGACTCTCAGAAAGATCACCATTTTCTGGTTTACCACGATGCTTTGCGGTATCTGGAACACAAATTTCAGTTTCACACCCAGGCCATCAATATTGGTAATGAAGAAATAACAGCAGGTGCCAGACAGATCATCGCGATCGGAAAACTGATGCGATCGCGACTATTTCAATGTCTGCTGGTTGAACCCAATATCAATGCATCTGCGATCGTCTCACTGGCTAGAGACAATGAAATTCCTGTTGCCATGCTGGATCCGCTTGGGTCAGAACTGCCAACAGGTCCTGGTCTTTATGATCAATTGATGCGTGATCTAGCACTAACGATTGCGAACTGCGCGAAATAAAAATTCTACAGTGCAATAGTGGTTTGCCATTATTTTAAATAAACTTGTTTCATGGTTAATAAACTCTTGGCACGCAACTTGCGTGCGTCTAGTGTCGAGTTCAACATGATGCCAGCCAGTCTCAATTTGGCACATAAACAGGTTCGCGTGGATTATGGTTTTTCAATTTAGAAGATTTGCAATGACAATACTGGTTGTCTGTTTTTTTCAAACTACCGCGTTGGCTGGAAACACAAGCCAAATCAAAGTTGGGCTGGTTATTACGGGTCAAAATGTTAAGTCGGCCAGCAATAATAACAGTTCAGCCAGATATACCTGCAATGCCGCCAGAGCCAGAATATCAATGAGCGGATACAAAAGTATTGAAATTTTGCAATGCGAAGGCAATATTTATCAATTTTTAGGGCAGTCAAATTCAAAAATACTGAATATCAGTTTCAACCCATTTACCGGTCAGATATCGATAATATAATAGCCAGGTTACTGCACTTTCCTGATCAGGTTCTTGTTGGGAAAACAGGTAGATTTCAATCCTGATTTTATTTGCCATTGTCCAATGGAACGTCTTGTCTTGAAACCGGGTAGACCATCAGCTCCGCCAACATCATAATTTAACCGTTCCAATTTGCGTTGCATACCGGCAATTTGGGAGCGATACAGTTTTTCATGGTGTCCCCACCCGGCTTTGAAGGGGCCAGACCCAAAAGCAATACGGTCGGCCAAATTGCCGACAAACAGCGCATAGAGATCAGAATTATTGTATTTCTTGATGACATAAAAATTGTCGGTGACAATAAAATGAGGACCGTTGCGACCAGCCGGTACCATCATCATCGCATTCTGTTTAATTTCTGAGCTGGGGAATGGTTTACCTGATATTCTCTCAATACCCATCGCCTGCCATTGAGATATCTTTTTCGAACGATCAGGACCTTCCTGGGCGCAGGAGATATTATCAGGAATACGCACTTCGAAACCCCAATCACGACCCTTAACCCAACCGAATTTTGATAGGTAATTCGCCATTGAGGCCAGTGTGTCTGGAACTGAATTCCAGATATCCCTTTTACCATCACCATCGAAATCAACCGTATATTTCAGGTAACTCGAGGGCATAAATTGCGGCTGGCCCAACGCACCGGCCCAGGAACTTTTAAGATGTTTTGCTTTCAGGTTTTCCTGTTGAAGGATAAAAAGTGCTGATAACAGTTCTTTGCGAAATAGATTCTTGCGACTGGACATAAATGCCCTGGTAGCGAGTACCTGAATAGCGGAATGAGAAATTTTGGCCTTGCCAAAAGCCGATTCGCGACCCCAGATGGCAAGCAGAAAATGACCGGGCACACCATAACGGCGTTCTATGTTCTTCAGTGTTTTTGCCCATTTGATATAAAGTGTGCGTCCGGCTTTAGCCTGAGAAACCAGATTTTTTTCAGAAAAATAAACAGAAGGACCGCGAAATTCCGCCTGGCTCTGCGCCTGGTTCCTGGAAGGCTTAGCGCCCGGAATAACTAAATCCGGCAATTTCCATTGCAATGAAATACCACGGAATGCCTGATCGAAAACCTTCTTTGAAATACCAACATGCTTTGCGTCACGCCACAACGAAGTCTGAATCCAGTTTTCGAACTGTTTTTGAATCTTATTCTGGTTTTGTGCGTTGACCCAAACCGGTGTCATCAGGGCAATTATCAGAGCCGCTACCATCGATATGATTGTTCTAAATTTCATCTGCCAAGTAGGTCCCGATTCAAATCGATTCTCTAAACAATGTTATTATGGTTGGAACCCAATTGGGAGGGTATTTTTTAGATGGCAAATTTCGCTGCAGTATCGGTTATTGGATGCAAAATATGGAAATGTCATGGCACACAGATTTCCCATAAAAAACCCCGGCAGAACCGGGGCTTTTTTTGAAGGGTTTAAGTTAAGCTTAGTAGTAAACTCTGATCTTCTTCAGGTACCTGTAACCGTAGTAATCTGTACGCCATACTTTTTTGTAAAAGCAGTTGTAGTAGTTGTTATAACGCTAATGGCGCTTGTAGCCATGACGGTGATGGTTGTGGTGACCGTATAAACGGTATCCGGCGTCAGCCTGAGTAGTTGTTACTGCGGTACCTACTGTTGCCAATGTTGAAACTGCAAAACCGGCCAAAAGTGTTTTCTTCATG
>JAAENI010000558.1 GCA_024224595.1 Hyphomicrobiales bacterium | reverse complement strand
TGCTAGCAAATGCGATCAAAAGCAGGGAAATGATCAATTGCAACGACAATAAAAATGTCGTGACCCAGGCTTGCATTCGTGCGAAATCACGCTGCGAATTGGACACATCCTTGGTGTTGGCCGCAAATTCGACCCAAGTGGCGGTGATAAAGGCGGCGGTAATCAGTACCGCGACCGCGCCGGTAACTCTTTTCATCGCTTTTCCAGATGAAGCCCGGGCTTGTTTCACCTCATCCACGGTGATACCGGCGGAGATACGCTTTGTCCAACGATCAAAGTCATTGCCCCCAACCTTTCCGATTTGAAACTCAATTCTAATATTATCTTCAATGTTAGAATCACCAACAAAGTCCCACCCTATTAATTCGTTATTAGAACCAAGCTCAAGGTCGTTAGCGATAGTGATTTCGACAGCATCATTCATAAAACGCCCTACCTTCACACCCATCACGTAATTTCTGATGGCGAAATAGATAATGGTGCCAACATAGGCGGCAAATATATCTAAATCGATGAAGGCGGTATTGCCTATCGAATAAAGAATATCCTTCGACCAATCCCGCAATCCATTGGCCAGACCCCTGGTATCTAACGAACTATACATCGAATCGAGTTGGTAGACTTTTTTTACATACTCAGGCATCGTCACAGTTGTATCGTCTACGAAATTATCGAGCACGCCTTCCGGTGCACCAAGGCCAACGTCAGCGATCTGATTGTTGACAAACATGATGTTCGTGAATCCTATTTCATAGGTCAGGTACAGTTGATTGACCATGCCCATCCCGTCAGTGTCGGTTACATCAGGATAGCGGCGGCCAACTTCTACCAGCGCCTCTGCGTGTGATAATTCAGTCCAGGAGGTGTTGCCAGACCCATCAGTGGCGCAGCTATAACTCGCTAATTGCGCCTGTCTGATGGTGTAATTGGTTACATCTGCCAACGGAACTGTGAATTCTAGCGCTTCATTTGTTATTACATCGGGATTGTCGTTGAGAATGGCGATTTTGAGATCACTGACATCCATTACGCCCATGGTCTCCTGATATGCAGA
>JAAENI010000557.1 GCA_024224595.1 Hyphomicrobiales bacterium | reverse complement strand
GCAGCCGTCTACGACCCCGCATCACGGTCAGTTACACACTATGTAAACGGCACAGTTGTCTGTCGTGAGGGAATCAAAGATGAGTTTGTCATTGATACTCTTCAAATTGGTGCTGCAGAAATTGGCAACTGGGGGCAGCCTTTCCGAAAAACACCCGATTTTGCGGTCCGAAACCTTGACGGCGTTGTTGACGAAATGATTATCTTGAATGCTGCCTTGTCATCAGATGAAATTCACGACATCTACGTAGTCGGACATGTTCACTAACAATAACTGGAAGATCTTATGCGTCTCTTTGTATTTATGCACTCGTGGTTTTTATTTGCCTGCGGCACCATCGTAATAGCGATGGGTACCATCCATATGGCTGCAGCGAAACCAAATGACACAACAGACCGACCAAATGTTGTATTCATCATTTGCGATGACCTGAACGACTACATTGAAGGGTTTAGTGGACACCCCCAAACAGTAACGCCGAATATGGTGAGGCTTGCTGATTCAGGCGTTCGATTTACGCAAGCCCATTGCAACATTCCGATCTGTGGGCCTTCTCG
>JAAENI010000556.1 GCA_024224595.1 Hyphomicrobiales bacterium | reverse complement strand
ATCAATCACCAAGAGTTTTCAACCACATAGAAATTGAAATTAGAAATTTTGAACGAATATATGTTACCCGCATTAGAAAATATCCAATGAAGCTTCCAAGAATACACTTGCATGTTAGCCGAATTTTTACATTGATTTACCTCTGATGGCGGTTTTGTATCGGGTATACTGGCGGATACACTTTAAAGATCGTTTAGAAAATCTGTCAGGAATCCTCTTCAGGGACCGGATCAGCGGCAATTGCCAATGTTGAAGAAAATGCAGTAAAAACAATAGCAGTTATTATCTTGTAAAACATCGATTTGTTCCAAATGAATTACTTCAAATCAGTAATTTCGTGAAAGAAAAAACGCTTTTACCCATAAGTCTGTGGCATTGTTGCAACAGCGGATGTTTTTGGCTAACCGAACACAAGGGGCATATCACGAAATGGCGCATGGGATTCCCCGGCTTTCAATTACCCACAAATATGATTTTACAATTTCACCTTGCCTTGAAAGACTCAAATGTGATTCATGTCTGAGCACCTGATGAAATTAATGAGGTGCCCAATGCGTGATTCTACTCCAAAAACTGGCGACTGAGCGCTGATGCCGCTTTTGCCATTCCAGAACTATTTGATTATCTGGAAGCCAATGAGTTTGGTTATGCCATCCAGTTGAGAGCCAACAAGGTTTTGCAGCGCCGCATAGCACATCTGCTCAAGCGCAGGCCGGGCCGCCCCTCAAACAACATTGAGCGCCACTATGCCAGTTTCAATTATCAGGCCGGGAGTTGGAGCAAACTGCGCCGGGTTGTTGCCAAGGTGGAATGGCATCCAGGTGATCTGTTCCCACGTGTGGGGTTTGTGGTCACCACCCTGACGGTATCAGATGAACGGGTCTATGAGTTCTACAATCGGCGCGAAACCGCCGAGCAGTACATCAAAGAGGGCAAGTATGCGCTCAAATGGGCGCGGCTTTCCTGCAAGAGCTTTGCCGCCAACCAAGTCCGGCTACAGCTCCATGCGCTGGCCTACAATCTGGCCAATTTTGTCCGAACACTCGTGTTGCCCAATTCCATAGCTGACTGGTCACTGACCAGCCTGCGGGATCGGATGATCAAGATCGGTACTGAAGCCGTCGATCATGCCCGTTCCATTATCCTGCAACTGGCCGAGGCGGCCGTAACCCGCGATTTATGGGCACAGATGCTGACGACAATCGCAAATCTCAAGGCAAGCGCACAATCGCCATGACAGCTAATGTAATTCCACATCAATTTGGTTACGGGCGTGCCCCACGCAGATGCCGAACTATACCCAAATTCATGACCAATCAGCCGCAACCCGCGAGAATGGTGCCAAATCCATGAAAAACGGCCAGACGCACCGTCAAACCACGGCATGCTTGATAAATGGAGCAGCGCGTGTCAACATCGTCGCATCAATCAGTCCCATCTGGGAGATATCAGTTAATTATATATCGAGGAATTTGGATAGCAATCATTTGTACTTTGGCGGCTCTGGCTGCTTTGACAACGGCTGGAAGAATTGCGACAGGCTCTGCAAAACAAAACGTAGGCAATCCACCTTCGGATTTACCAATTATGACTTCCACAATTGTTGATGAAAGCGGAAATAATATTAAAGCGTGGATAATAGATGGCGAAACGAGGCGTAGTTTTGCTCCTGCATGGGATTCGATCGGATCGTCGCTCAATGATCGGTAGGGCTCGACTGCTTTTTCGAGCTGGATACTCTGTATTATTGATCGATCTGCAAGCCCATGGTGAAAGTACCGGTGAAAGAATAACATTCGGCTATCTGGAGACCGAAAGTGTTGTTGCAGCGATAAAGTATGCGAGGGCAAAGTGGCCAAATGAAAGATTGGCGATTATTGGAACATCTCTAGGAGGAGCCGCTGCAGTTTTTGCGGCAAAGCAACAAAGAGCAGATGTTTATATTCTTGAAGCTGTCTATTCCAGCCTCCGAGACGCAACTGAAAACAGGTTAAAATTAAGTTGGGTGATATTGGGCCGCTGTTGGCACCGTTTCTGCTCTGGCAAACAACACTGCAACTCGACTTCCATTTTGACGAATTATCACCTGTTGATCAGATAGATCAAATTGACGCGCCATTGTTGATTATTGCTGGCGAGAAAGATGAGCGAACAACCCTCAACAATACAAACTTATTGTATTCAAGCGCGGAGTATCCAAAGATGCTTTGGGTAATACCTAATGCCGCTCACCAGGATTTCTTACTGTTTTCTACGAACGAGTATACGCAGCGCATATTGAGCTTCCTCAAGAAATACCTGAATTGACACTTATCCGCTATTGGCAAAGGCTGTGCAGAAAGTGAGGTTTTTGATGCTAACTCACCCAATACCTGTGCTTTATGCTATTCCGGTCTGAACACTACCCTAAGGGGCGTGGAGGCGATATTGAAACAATTTACCGCCGCCCCAACACTTCAAAACCAGCACCGGGACACCAAATATACCCTTACCTATTGTGCAAGCTGCCGATCACGCGGCCCAATCAGGTTTTGGCTATACGTTTTAACAGGAGGCGTCCATGATTAATACCATTACCACTTTGTACTTCAATTCGAGTTCGGCAACATCTTGTTCGTCATCTATTGCATTGTAAGTTGGCGCTTTTATTGGCTGACCATGATTAATCGCTCTGCACCGATGGCGTCACCACAACTGGCACTGACCGATGTGGAAATTACCACTCCTGATCGGCTCCAGCATGATAAAGAGCTAAACTCTATAAAATCACTGTCATGCTACATCATAAGGATCGCTCGTCTTGGCGGGTATCTGGCAAGAGTCGACGATCCGCCTCCAGGTAATATGGTTATCTGGCGAGGATGGCGGCGTCTCAACGACATCATGCTCGGTGCAACTATAGCCGAGGATACTTATGGGCAATCGAAAGATTCACCGGACACTCACATTTAAATGATGCCATAATCTGTTATTTCCCTCGTCAAATAGAGCGTGTATTCCCGTCAACACAAAGAAGTAACGCAACAGGGCTTGTGACCACGGCACAGCCAGCCTATATCAGCAACAACTAACAATACCTGCTGTTTTACCGAAGGAATTATGCCGCCATGAACGATGCTGCTGCTAAAGAAACATTTTCATTTCAAACCGAGGTTGGTCGATTACTGGATATTGTCGCCAGTTCTTTATATTCCAATCGCGAAATATTTTTGCGTGAACTGATTTCCAATGCATCTGATGCCTGCGATAAATTGCGTTACGATGCACTGGTCAAACCTGCCCTTGTTCAGGATGGTACAGAATTTGGTATCAATATCGCTGTGGGAAAAAAGGCTAAAACGATCATTGTTTCTGACAATGGTGTCGGCATGAACCACGATGAATTGCTCGAGACACTGGGTACAATAGCAAAATCCGGCACAGGTGCGTTTCTCGATTCACTTGGTAAAGATGACAAAAAGGATGTCAGTCTGATTGGCCAGTTTGGGGTCGGGTTTTATTCTGCCTTTATGGTTGCCGACAAGGTTGACGTTGTAACCAGGAAAGCTGGAGAAGACGATGGCTGGCTTTGGTCATCTGATGGTAAAGGTGAGTTCACAATTGAAAAAACCGAGCGAGACAGCCACGGCACAACAATAACCCTGCATATGAAAAAAGATGCCAAAGAATATCTGGAGGATGCTCGACTACGACACATCATCAAAACCTATTCAGATCATATAGATTTCCCTATTACCCTGGCAGATGAAACACTAAACTCTGCATCAGCAATCTGGACGCGTACACCAAAAAATATCACGCCGGAGCAGCACAAGGAATTTTATCACCATACCTCCCATGCCTTTGATGACCCATGGCTCACTATTCATAACCGGGTTGAGGGTTTGGTCAGCTACACCAATCTGCTCTATGTACCGACTTCACAGCCAATGGATTTGTATGAACCGGAACGCAAAAGCCATGTCAAGTTATATGTAAACCGGGTTTTTATTACCGAAGATACGAAAGACCTGTTGCCAACTTTCCTGCGTTTTTTGCGCGGTGTTGTGGATTCGGAAGACCTGTCACTCAATGTCTCACGTGAGATGCTGCAAAGTGATCCAAAACTTGCAAAAATCAGATCCAGCCTGACCAAAAAGATTGTCAACGAACTTAAGAAAAAAGCCAACAAAGCCCCCGAAGAATATGCAAAGTTCTGGAGCAGTTTTGGTGCGGTTGTAAAAGAGGGACTGGTTGAAGAAGAAAGCATGCGGGACAGATTGCTGGAGATTTGCCGGTTTTCTTCAACCCATTCAGATCAATTGACCTCTCTAAGCGAATATATCGAGCGCGTGAAAGATGGCCAAAAGGCGATTTATTATCTGGCCGGTGAAGATGCAACCAAAATTGCCCATTCACCCCATTTGGAGGGTTTTCGCGACAAAGGTGTTGAAGTGCTGTTATTGGCAGATTCGGTCGATGAATTCTGGATACAACATATCCCGGAATTTGAGGGCAAGACTTTCAAATCCATTACCCGTGGCGCCGCTGACCTTGACGAAATCGCGGGTGAAGACAACAAAGATGAGAAAAAGGACGACGCTGAATCGCCAGTATTGGACAGCTTGATTGCAGCAATTAAAATTGAACTGGGGGAAGCCGTAAAAGATGTACGGTCTTCCAAACGACTGACGACAAGCCCGGTCTGTCTGATTGCAGATGATGGTGATATGGATGTCAATCTGGAACGAATGTTAAAGCGTCATGGACAATTAACTGGCGGCACTTTGAGGGTTTTGGAAATTAATCCAACTCATGATATCATCAAGAAGTTAGCCACCCGCGCAGATAAAAAAGATGCGGGTAATGACGGTTTACTTAAAGATGCAGCATTTTTACTGTTGGATCAGGCTCGAATAGCTGATGGAGAGGCACCTGCCAACCCTGCAGAATTCGCGCGACGGCTGAATTCTGTAATGGAAAGTGCTTTGTAGATTTTACACAATTTCAATCGATAATCTGCGGGGGAAAATCCCTGCGGATTATTGCAAGCCCATTGCTTTGGAAGAGGCAATAATTGCTTCTTCAATGGTTTGCAGAGCAAACTCCATTTGCTTGTAATCTGTGATCAAAGGTGGGGTCAATGTGAGTGTGTTACCCATAGTGGTTTTGAATGAAAGTCCGTTGTCGAGGCAACGGTAGAGAACATCTTCCGCCAGATCGATCGCTGGCTCCTTGCCCTCGTCGCTTTGGACCAGTTCAACACCGATTAAGAAACCGCGCCCTCGAATACTGCCAATTACCTTGTTGCGCTGTTTGATTTCATTCAGTTGACCAATAGCCCAGTCGCCAAGTGTTGCAGCGTTTTCAACAAGATTTTCATCCTCGATGATCTCAATAGTTGTCAAACCGGCGCGGGCTGAAACAGGGTTTTTTTCGTGAGTATAGTGACCAAAGGCATAGTCTCCAGCGATATCAAGTTCCGGTTGTGCAAGCACAGCGGCTAACGGTATTATCCCACCGCCCAGCGCCTTTCCCATGACCAGTATATCGGGTTCGACTTGATCATGATCACAGGCAAACATTGCACCTGTTTTACCCAGTCCGGTAGGAATTTCATCAAAGATCAACAATGCTCCGTGATCATTGCAGGCCTTGCGAATTTCCTGCCAGAATCCTGGTGGCGGAATATAGGGGACAGCCCTCGCTGGCTCGGCAATGACAGCAGCGACATCGCCTTCTTTTTCCAGAACATAGCGTACCATGTTGGCGCAGGTCAATTTGCACAGCTCCAGATCAGGTTTACCGTCTTTTTCAGGATAACCATAAGGACAACGATAACAGGCAAATGGGGCAACATGCTCACTGCCACTCAATAAAGGGCCAATAGCATGGGAGCGAAATAACTGTTCTCCACCAATTGAAGCAGCGCCAAACCCTGCCCCGTGAAACGCATCCCAAAAAGAAACAGTTTTATGGCGACCAGTGGACGCCCGCGCCAGTTTCAGTGCCACTTCTATGGCATCACTGCCACCGGTGGTAAAAAGTACTTTTGACAAATTACCGGGTGAGATATCAACCAGTTTCTGGGCAAGTTCGGTGGCGGGATGACAGGCAAAACGGCGCGGTGCAAATGGCAATTCATCCATTTGCCGGGCAATCGCCTGTTTTAACCGAGGATGGCCATAACCGATATGATGGACATTATTGCCGTGAAAATCCAGATAGCGACGGCCTTCAATATCTTCAATCCATGCGCCTTCGGCTTTAACAACTGCGGACAGGCAGGGGGTCGATACAGACTGGTGCAAAAAGAGTTTGGCATCATTGTCGATTGCCTCAATTGATTGCGGTCCGAGATTTGCTTTTGCCCATTGACCCCGTCTAGGGGTAATATTGGTGTCACTTTCAAGTTGAATCGGGGTGGTTACTGATTTTTTGTTCATGAAACAAATTCCATTTTTGCCCTGCAATTCTGTACCAATTGCAGGAGTTTATTTGACGGTCGGAAGGAATTTAAAAAATGCCTGATTCTTCATTTTCAGGAAAAAATTTCCAACCAATAAAGGAAAATCATTCAACTCACCATATTCAACTTTGCTGACACCTGTCAGGATAAGCGTCATAAAATACACTGATTTCTTCACAGGTTTTCTCGATTGTGGTGATTTTGTCAAATCGCTGTAATCAATCCCCCATCTTTGTGCATTGTAAAGCTGTGGAACAAAACAGCAGTCGGCCATGTTTACCCGGTCACCATTACAAAACCTGCCGGTTTTTTCATCATCAAGGCAGGCCTCAAAGGATTGTAATACTGCTCGGCTAAACTTCTTCATCCAATCGAGCTTTACCTGATCGCCGCCTGGGTAAGTTCCGCTACATTGTCCGTGCTCACCCAAAAATACGCCTTCTGTACGATAGCCAATTTCAGTAAAACGACCATCGTCAATTTTTTCTGTTCGCCTGATGATAGAGCAGAATTTGCCTGTATCCAGAAGATTGTCCCAAACTCGATGACATCCGGTTGCGGGAGTTAATTGTACCAAGAAAGCGTGCCGCAATATTGATAGGGTTAATAGGTTACTACCTATTATGCCAGAGATTGAGTGGAATGCCGGCAAATTGATTGCCAATCTATTGCCGAAAGAGAGGTGGTTGGTGAAGTCAACCAGAGGGGTCTAATATAACTCTTGAAACGCGAAAATTAATTTCCCACGCTTACTATTCTACTACGAGGATTTGAGCCAATGGAATTTGGTTTATGAAATCTGTTGTTGTATAAAATCGGCTATTTTTGATACATCATCAACATCAAAACTTGGCAAAACTTCTTCTTCCATTTCACCTTGAAATGCTACGGCAACAATATTGGGGTCATCGGTACTTAGAATCCTGTTATTGTTTTCCGGATTTCGAACTTCAATTTTCATTGTCGATTCACGCTTATATCCCTCGACCAATACCAGGTCACAGGCACCTATGTGTTGTAATATTTCAGCCAAGGGAGGTTCCTCTTCTTCTCGCAATTCATGAATCATTGCCCAGCGATTTCGCGATACGATAGCGGTGCGTCGAGCACCGGCGGACCGGAATTTGTAGGAATCGCGATTAACATGGTCTATGTCGAAAGAGTGATGCGCATGCTTGATGGCGGAAACCGCCAGTCCGCGGATTGTAAATTCTTCAATCAGCCGTTCCATCAGGGTGGTTTTGCCGGAATTTTTCCATCCGGTAATTCCAAATACTGGCGGGTTACTATTCAATTTCTGTTCCAATTTGTATTTTATCCTTCAGAATTTTTATCGATATCTTTGGCCCTGTCTAAATCCAGATCAAATTCAACCCTTTCCTGCCCTGCCAGGATCGTGAACCGTTTTCCGCGCAATCGTCCTATTAATGTCATTCCCACCTGATTGGCGAGATCAACACCCCATGCCGTAAAACCAGATCTTGATAACAATATCGGAATACCCATTTTTGCCGTCTTGATTACCATCTCGCTGGTAAGACGACCAGTGGTATAAAAGGTTTTGTCTTCAGCTGTGAGGTTATTGAGAAACATATAGCCGGCAATCTTATCAACCGCATTGTGTCGACCAACGTCCTCAACATAAATCAATGGCACATTGTCCTTGCACAATACACAACCATGAATAGCCCCGGCTTTCAGATACATAGAAGGCGTTGTATTGATTTTCTTTTGTAATTCATAGAGCCATGATGTTTTGATACTGACATCTTTATTGAGCTCGATGCCATCGAAATCATCCATGATATCGCCAAATATAGTACCCTGCGCACAACCCGAGGTTTGGGTTTTCTTCTTTAGCTTATCTTCATAATTAGTGCGTCGTTTGGTGCGAACGACGATGGTCTGAATATCTTCATCATGTTCGATTGCTGTGATTTCATCATCCACATGTAACATGTGCTGATTAAGCAGGTATCCGACTGCCAGAAGATCAGGATAATCGCCAATAGTCATTATGGTGAGAATTTCCTGAGTGTTCAGAAAAAGTGTGAGCGGTTGCTCGTTGACAACTGATATCCGGGTCTCGTTTCCGTCCTGATCAATTCCTGCTACTTCAACTGACAGTCCCACCTGTTCGAGGTCAGGCTTTAATACAAACTCTTTCATCTTGCTGTATCCTGCCTAAATTAAATGAAAGTTATTGCTGTGCGCTGGCACTTATCAGGGCATTTTGGTTTTGAATACCAGTAATTCAAATAAATGAACAACTACAATATTTGTTTATGCATTACAGACCTTCAGGATTCCAGCAATACCGGACCCTTATCAGCAAATGTAATAGCAACATCATCACCCACCTTAAATTCACTATTGACATCCGATGAAGTGGCAAACAAGTTTTCAAACTCGGTTGCAATCGTAAATTCCAAATGATTGCCGACATAGGTCAGACGAATAATTTTACCGGGCAGATTTTTATTGGGCTTTGATTTACCAATGATCACCCGATTGGGCCGCACAGCCAGCAATGCACTGCCCTTGTCCAAGCCGCGCGAAGGAAGATTTAAAGAATAATCACCGATTTTGACCTTGGCAATTTCAGCCTTAATTGCCGCGATCTCGCACGGCAATATATTAGCTTCGCCGATGAAATCAGCAACGAACCGATTTGCCGGTGCGTCGTACAAATCACGTGGCGTACCGTCCTGGGCGATAACCGCATTTTTCATAACAATGATACGATCAGATACAGCCAGTGCTTCTTCCTGATCGTGGGTAACATAGACAACAGTCAGTCCGAGGTTTTGCTGTATTTCGCGAATTTCCTCACGAACCTGACGGCGGAGTTTTGCATCAAGATTTGATAGCGGCTCATCAAACAACAGGACCTGCGGCTCCAGTACCAAAGCCCGGGCAACAGCTACCCGCTGTTGTTGTCCGCCAGACAATTCACTTGGCAATCTCGCGCCATATTCAGATAACCCGACTAATTCAAGACCAGCAATGGCCCGTTCACTTATTTCATTTTTCTTGAAACCGGAAAATTTGAGTCCATAGGATACATTTTCGAGCACACTCATATGGGGAAATAAAGCATAGGATTGAAATACCATCGATACATCACGATCAGTGGCTGGCAATGTCGTAACGTCAACATCGCCAATCTCGACAGTGCCGGAAGAACACATTTCCAGGCCGGCGATCATTCTTAGCGTGGTGGTTTTACCACAGCCGGAGGGCCCCAATAAAGTGACCAGGGTACCAGCTTCAATTGACAAGGATACATCGTCTACAGCAATTACATCCTTACCGTAAATTTTGGTGACATTCTTGAATGAAACCGAAGCTGCCTTTGAATTTTGTTTTAATTTCATTTCGCTTCCATTGTATTCAGGGTTTTGCTCCTGATTGACCGGACCGACGACCAATCTTTGTTTTACCTACAATCAATTGCATTAACGCGACTACTGTCAGCATGACAGCAATCAGACTAGTCGAATAGGCAATTGCCAGGCCGTAATCATTGTTTTCAACACGACCGATAATGTAACTGGTTGCCATATTGTATTCAGCACTAACGAGAAATATCACCGCAGATATTGCTGTCATTGCACGAACAAAACTATAAACGAGGGCTGCCAGAATGGCAGGTTTTAGAAGGGGTAAAATGACATTGATGAACGTTTGCCAGGAGTTTGCACCCAATGTCAGCGACGATTCATCAAGGCTTTTGTCAAGTTGGGTCATCGAAGCTATACCGGCGCGAACGCCCACTGGCATGTTGCGGAATACAAAGCTGATCACCAATATGATACCGGTACCGGTCAATTCAAGCGGTGGTACATTAAATGCCAGAATGTAACTGACACCAATTACGGTTCCCGGAATTGCAAAACTCAACATTGTACCAAATTCAAATGCATTTTTCCCGGCAAAATTCTGACGCGTCAAAAGATAGGCCGTGACCAGCCCAACGGCGGCAGTCAAGGGCGCGGAAATTCCGGCAATTTTTAACGTTGTCCAAAAAGAATCCCATGCTGACCCTGTCCAGTGAATACCATGTTCGCCTATCCTGGCGGAAAAGGCTGTAATATAATGCTTGAATGTCAGGGTATTGTTGACGCCCCACAGTTCAACAAAACTTCCATAAAAGATCATCGCATAAATAAGGAGTGTGAATGCCGTCCACGCCGCAACGATCAGGAATACCGGTTTTGAAACGCGGGATGGCAATTGGGAATAAACGCCGGAATCTCCCTTGCCGGTCATTGTCGTATATGACTTTTTGCCAAGCCAGAATCGTTGGGCATAAAATGCAGCCAAAGTAAAAAACAACAAGACCAGCGCGATGGATGCGGCACGGGCCTGATCATATTGAGCGCCAACAATAGCGTAGAATATCTCAGTCGATAACACATCAAAATTTCCACCCAATACCAGTGGATTGCCAAAATCAGCCATGCTTTCAATGAAGCCAAGTAAAAAAGCATTGGCTATACCGGGGCGCATCAAAGGCAACGAAACATTGACAAAGGTTTCCCATTTGTTGGCCCGCAATGTCTGGGAGGCTTCCTCCATCGAAGGACTGACACCCTCAACAACCCCGATCATCACCAAAAAAGCTATCGGAGTAAACGCCAATATCTGCGCGATCAGAATACCCGGCAGACCATAGACCCATCTTGTTGGTTGGAAACCAAACAGATCTGAAAAGAAAACGGTAAATGACCCAGAAAGGCCAAATAGCAAAATTATCGCCAGACCGATAACAAAAGGTGGTGTAATTATCGGCAGCACGCTCATGGCACGCAATAACTTTTTATAACGAAACCCGGTGCGGGTAACAACCAGCGCAAAAGCCAGTCCCAAAACTGTTGTTGTTATGCCTACCAAAACCGCCAATGCGAAGGAATTCCAGGCGGCGCCACATTTTTGACCGCCGGTAATGCAAGATAGTGACCACAATCTATTGTCAGTAATTTTGTCGATGAATACGCTTATGGAGTAAGCTTTGTCCTCGCCAATAAAGGCGGATAACAACATGCTAATGATTGGAAAAAATACAAAAATTGCAACAATGGTGACGACAAAACCGATGGATGATACTACAAATACATCGCCATTCACTGCACCTCGAGCAGCAATACCCTGGGTGAAGATAAACAGGAATGCGCTTGCCATAAACAGCGCACCATAGCCCATTCCAAACTGGCGATCTCCCAGGGGCCCAAAAAGCTGCTCAAGCCAGCCAAACTGCCAACCCTTCAAACCAATGATAAACCCCTGGCCGAGTAGTATTCCAAACCCCAATGCGCCGCAAACCACCAGGACTTTTCCAAAAACCGGATCGCTCTTGATACGAAACAGCGCGATAACGGGTAATATCATGAATGGAACAACGGATGCCAGCCATATTTTCTTACCCTGCAATATCAAGAAAAGAGCTGGAGCATAGTCGGGATCAAACGGATAGCCATCGCTTAGCCATTCAAACCCAAAAAACCCATCCTCAATCCCATACCAGGGTACCAGACAAAAACCTGCCCACCCAACGATCAGCCATAACAGCAGGGTTGAATGGGCAAATGCTTTGTTTTCAGTTTTCATGAATTACCAGTAAAACCTATTGCGGCAATACTGACACTTCATCGTCCCATTTTTTCAAAAGACGTTTACGCTCAGCACTGGAACCATATTTTTTAAAATCATAATCAATCAGTTTAATGGTTGAAAGATCCGGTGCGGAAGGCGAGCTTTTTGCATTCATATTTGACATCACCTGAAAAGCTTTGACTTCCAAAGAACGGGATTGAACATCGGCGCTCAACGCCCAGTCGTAAAACTTCTTGGCACTTTCCGGATTTCTGCCGCCTTTGATCAGTGACATCGACCCGATTTCATAACCTGTTCCTTCACAAGGCGCGACCACCTTGATCGGAAATCCGGATACGGCCTGTTTTACCGCATCATGCATGAATACAATGCCAATTGTATTTTCACCACGCCCAGCAGCCTTAATCGGTGCAGAGCCGGATTTTGTATATTGGTTAATATTGACATGCAGCTTTTTCATGAACTCAAAGCCTTCGTCTTCGCCAAACAATTGCACGATGGTGGCAAGTGTTGTGTAGGCTGTTCCCGAGGAATTCGGGTTAGCCATTTGTACATGGCCTTTATATTCAGGTTTGAGCAAATCTTTCCAGCATGCCGGTACAGGGAGGCCCGCAGCATTGAGCAAATCTGCGTTATACCCATACCCCAATGCACCCGAATAAATTCCAATTGTTTTGTCATCGGCTGATTTTGCCTGTGAAACTGCCCAGCCATTCAGTTTTGCGCGCATGGGTGAAACATACGGTTCGCTCAATCCTTCTTCTGCTGCCTGCAAATGCGGATCACCGGTACCACCCCACCAGACATCGCCCTTGGGGTTAGCTTCCTCGGCTTTGATTTGTGCAAAGGTTTCACCGGAGCTTTTTCTGGTCAAATTGACTTTAATGCCGGAAGCTTCTTCAAATCCTCGGGCCATCAACTGACACCAGTCTTCCTGGGCGCTGCAATATAATGTGAGTTTTGCGGCTGAAGCGATGCTTACGGATGCGCTGGTCGCAGAAAGTGCTAATGCAAATCCAAGCGTAATCTTTCCAAATGTATTCATGATTTTCTCCCTCATGTGTTTTATCGAATGGATAATCCGGGTTCCCAATTAGATCAGGATCGAAAAACAATCATATCCACTTTTGGACTGTTATCAATCACTTGATTCAATTATTCAATGATCCGAAAACCTATTTACGCTTCGGAATTGAAAGCTTTGTTTATTCGGGAAACCAGTATTTGGGTATTGCATCATCTCTCTTGATAACGACGAACTGATTTGCAAATACCCGGTAAGTGGAACTCCATGAACCGTCAGGCCATTTGATTCTGATCATGGCACGTTCCGCAACACCCAGACCAACATGAATAAAACCAAGACTGCCTGAAGCATGGCCGCCACCAATTCTGACGCGTCTTGTGCGATTATTGTTGCCTGACTTTATTGATATTAATGCACCGACCGCATTGCGATTTGAACCCTTTTGCTGCAATTCAATTTGCAACCAGTTCCCCATCATCTTTGGTTTTTCAGGAACTTCCCTGTTCTTCGCGCCCAAATTCCTGAAAACGCTGGTTGGACCACTACGATTGATGACAACCAGGTCAAGCATTCCATCCATGTTGAAATCGGCAATCACCGCACCTCGACCTTTGGAGGCCAGCGCAATTCCCGATTGATCGCCCGCCTCAACAAATTTGCCGTTTGCCTGTCCGAGCAAAAGATTGTCAGGATCAAAATTGGCAAAATCCGGCATTTTTTCCACATTACCTTTGGCAATAAACAAATCCAGAATGCCATCATTGTTGAAATCCTCAAACTGAGAATGCCAGCCAGTTGATGGATTGAGGTCAGTACCCGTATAGGGTCTGTGCGCAGTGGCACCACGTTCCCAGGCAATATCAGTATAAACCGGCAGGCCATTGGCCTGGGGATCAAGTGATTGTAGTTTGGTATCTCCCATTGAAGTCAAAGCATATTCAGGAAATCCATCGCCGTTGATATCCGCTTCTGCAATCCCCATGCCCCAGATTGTCAAATGCCCCCAGCCATCGTCTCTTGTGTAAAGTCGGGGCGGTTGGCGCTTGTTAATGTGCCACAACTGCTCTTCACCACCTCGATAATACTGTCTGTCATTGGAGACACGTAATGAGGGAACTCCGGATTTGTTCCAATCGGTAAATAGCATCGATAAACTACAATATCCCGGTGACAACTCTGTCTGGTTGCCATAATCGAGAACATCGCCGTTTTGCGGCCGAAGCAGAATATTGTCGTGGCAGGTACCCCATGGAGAACCGGGCGCATCGCGGTCAACATAATTTCCAAAGGCCAGAGTCGGAAAACTTTCTTCCTTCTCGAATGTTGCTGCAAATGATGTTGTCCAGGCTTTGCCTCCATCAAAGGTGAAAAACCTGTTTGCCTTTGTAAAGGTGCAATTGGCTCCGCCTTTGAGGATGATATTTTCGCCAAGGCGCAATAATACCAAATCTGTGTGGCCATCATTGTCGAGATCAAGCGCGTAAGTTCCCAAAATATTCAATAGATCATCTGCATTGATATCGAGGTTTTTTGCTTCAAACCTGAGTTCACCGCCAGTTGGGCTTTTGTTGACAAATAACTGCAATGGATTCGTGCCACCAGCCAACACGAGATCAGGGCGTCTGTCTGCGTTACAATCGAGTGCTGAACCGCCCCCGCCGACAAAAAACTCCCAGGGCCCGTCATAAATGTGTGAAATTCCTGCCCTGGCTGCCTGCTCCTGCATTTGGGGAATATCTGAATGATTTTTCCTGTTGCTGTTTTCTTCAGCAAGCGAAACCGTACTGATTCCGGCAACAAAAGACAGGCCAATCAGACAAATTACAAATTCAGATATTCCAAACTTGATCGTTGAAAGCGGATTACTCAGTCTACAGTTCGAGTGTGAAATATTATTTGAATTCATTGCTTAATGACCATGGTTTTTAAGAAGGCTATTATGTTTTGGCGATCCTGAGACGGCAATTTGAGATACATGTCTCTGCTTTTTCGGGCTTCACCTCCGTGGGCGGAAATCACCTCTTCCAAAGTGGTCATATCGCCGCGATGGCCATAGGGCATTGTGGAGGCGACACCCCATAATTCACCGGTAATAAACTCGTTTCGAGCAACAAATCGCTGAGATAGTAATTCATTCCCCAACTTTAGTATTTCTCCATCACTCATCACATGGCGCTTCAGGTCGCCAAATAATGGTACCAAAATCTGACCCGCGGAATTTCGGGGAAGACTGGCGGCCCATTCAGTTTTTGCCAAATCATAGATCGCTGTATTATTGGAATCTGACTGACGCAACGTACCGGCTGCGTCCAGTGGGCCGGGATCAAAAAACTTCAGGCTGTCCAATGGCAGTGTTCGCATATGGCAGCCAGTACAATTGAGCTGATCAAATAATTGTTCTCCCTTTGCGGCAGCTTTCTGCCATAAAGTGTCTTCCGGTGTGGATATTACCGGAGGGGCAAGTGTTGCCTGCCATGCCACAAGAGCAGACACATCACCCGAGGAGATCTCATTGATGATACCATCTCCATCAAAATCATCTTCACCTGTCCAGCGCAAACCAAATCTTTCGCTGGCCTGCATACCGTGGTGCTGGTTTAGAGCATTGACCGTGAACTGGCGCAAAGAAGTAATTACACCTTTCTGGGTAAAGGGTCTTATGACCAGATCGGTATCAATCCCCTGAATATTTGACAAATCAACCAAGCCATTTGCCGAAGCGGTCAAACTACCATAATCAACACCTTTTGCTACCAATCTAACAGACTGATCACGACCGCTGTCGCGGGCATCACGCAGTACTTTTTTTCGTAAATTATGTAATTGCGCGGTCATTTCCCTGGCCAATAATTCAATCAGCCCGGCTCCAAAAATATGATTGGTATTTCGCTCATTGGAAAATTGCGGATTAGTGGAATCTGCGCCCTGACCGGTGAAACCTTCAGATGCAAAAACATTGAGGCTAAAACTTCCCGCGCCACCTATTCTGGGCTCATTATGGCAACTTGAACAAGAGTTTGCATCCAGTCCGGAAACCCGATTGAACAGTTTTTGATTAAGGTGCCTGCGCTTTGTAGGAATAATAGCGTGGGTAGCCAAAGGTCTGCCGACCCCATCCAGCGAGGTAAATTTTGCACCAAATAACGCCTCGCCTTTTGCTGCCAGATCCTTCAGTAAATCGCGCGACAGATTTCCTGAAAAATCTGATTGCTCAACATGGCTGCTAAGCGATTTTTCGATCCATGGATTTACCGATTTTATCTCGCCTGCAATGGAATTTTGAGACGCAATTGCGCTCAATACTGACATCAACAAAACTGCGGGGAACAATCCAATTTTTACGCTGGCTCTGAGATTGAGATTTGATTGAATAAACATTTCCGTTTCTTTTGGTTGTTTAGATTTCGTCATGCGATACTGGCGATCGTTTTTCGGCGTTGCCGGTTTGATATTGTTTCATCGACCGCCATCAAAGCGGTTACAGCACTGCCTTTACGGATAAATGGGTTTTCATCCTCGTAAAAAAGTATCGGTACTTCCCTTTTTTCATGATGCATACGCGATTGACCGATAGATTTTCTGATATGCGGTTCCAGTTGATCTCTGGCTTTTGCACCAACCCCGACAATTGCTATGGGAAATGGGTCAATGAGCGCAAACAAATTGGCAAGACCGGTTCCTATTGCCGCACCAGCCTGCTCAAAGGAATGCAGCGCTGAGGGATCATTTGCTCGCGCTTTTTCGAGAATTTCGTCCAATTCCTCAGCCTTGATTTCATCTTTTGGCAGAACCGATGGGTTCATATTATTGGCATTTCTGTATATACCATAGCCTCCGGCATAGGCTTCAATACAGCCAAGACGCCCACAACGGCACAATGCGCCCTGAGGAATATAAGTCATGTGTCCAAACTCGGTTCCTGACGAACTGCGCCCCTGAACCAGTTCCCCATTTTGAAACAGGCCAATCCCGATACCATGTGAAAGCAGCACCGTGGCAAAATCGTTCTGGAAAATTTCCGGTTCATTGTGACGCAATGCCTTGGCAATAATATTACAATCATTATGAACACTGACAGAAGCACCGAATTCGCTCTTCAAATGTTCACCGATGGGAACATTTCTCGGTTCAATAACTGGTGACCACAACATTGATGTTCCTGATACGTCAGTTGTGCCCTGAACGCAAACGCCTACATGTATCAAATTCCTGTCAGAGCCAGGTACGTGGTCCAGACCTGCACGTAGTGCGTCGGTCAATTTTGCCAAAAGCCTATTTGTCGAAATTGATGTTGTAACCAACGAAACTTCATGTTGATAAATTGTGTCACCGCAATAGTCGACGATCGACACAAATAGCTGGTTAAGGCGCAGGGCAATAACACCGACACAAGCAAACTGTGAATTGAAATGTAAATTTACTCTCGGTCTTCCCCGCCCGCCTGTCGTGTCAACTAATTCTTCTGCTCGTGTCAGGATGCCAGTTGCCAACATATCTGCGGTAATTGTGGTCACTGTTGCAGCACTCAAATTTGTCCTGCCAGCAATCGCAGTGCGTGACATTCCGCCATGGACGCGCAAACAGCTCAGAATTTTTGACCGGTTTTGACGACGTATATCGTCTAGTTGATTGACTACACTCATTGATTGCTCCAAGAATCAAGTTGACACAAAAGGAAACTTGAGTCACTATTTATTTTACACCTCAAATTAAAAGAGGTGTAGACTAACAGAATACTCTTGATCTTTCAGATACGATTATTGGGTATGAGGTTTTTGCGTATGTAAATTCTGTGACTACTATCAAAATAGGGAGAATATCGATGAAAAAAATATTTGGGACTCTGCTTGCCGGGGCGATTGCCGCGACGGCATTCACTGGTGCACTGAGCACAGCCGTTCATGCAAAAGACAAGACTATTGCGGTATCATGGAAAGTGTTCCAGGAAGAGCGCTGGAAACGCGATGAAGCGGTTATCAAAAAAATTGTTGAAGCCAATGGCGACAAATATATTTCTTCAGATGCGCAGGGATCGGCGGCAAAACAGTTGACTGACGTGGAATCATTGATTGCTCAAGGTGCTGACGTGATTATGATCGTACCATTTGATTCAGAAGCTATTCTTCCAGCTGTAGATAAAGCGGCTGCAGAAGGCATTCCGATGATTGCCTATGACGTACAGATTGAGCACAAAGATTCACTGTATATTACTTTTGATAATGTTGGTGTTGGACGGCTAATGGCAAAAGAGATGTTAAAAGTCAAAGATGCCGGTAATTTTGCGTTTATAAAGGGCGACCAGGGTGATCCGAACGCCACATTCCTGTTTGAAGGAATCATGGAAGTGCTGAAACCAAATATCGATTCTGGCAAAATCAAAAATGTTGGTGAAGCATTTACTGATGGTTGGAAACCAGAAAACGCACAGCGCAATATGGAGCAAATCCTGACAGCCACAAACAACAAAGTCGATGCAGTAGTCTCCGAAAATGATGGCATGGCCGGTGGTGTTGTTGCAGCATTAGCCGCTCAGGGTATGGCGGGCACTGTTCCTGTGACTGGCCAGGATGGTGACCTCGCAGCGATCAACCGTGTGGCACTTGGCACCCAACTAGTTTCAGTATGGAAAGATTCACGGGCATTGGGTAAGGTTGCTGCAGAAGCCGCAATCATACTGTCAAATGGTGGTAAAATGACTGATGTACCAGGTGTTAAACCATTCTCGGGAGGCAAACGCGGTGTCGAGGTCAATTCCATTCTTCTTGCACCGACTCCGATTACTAAAGGTAATATCAGCGCGGTAATCAATGCCGGCTGGATTGACAAAGCAACTGCCTGCAAAGGTGTTACTGCTGGCATGGCTGATGGTTGCTAATCGGTAGACTCGTCTAAAATGCACTAAATCACCAAGAGGCCGCGCTTTATTTCATCTGGCGCGGCTTTTCTTTTTATTCGCTGCTAATATATTTTCTGTTTAGCTTGACCAGAATATCCAATAGACGGACGGGGGAGTGTTATGTCAAACGAAACATCCAGCCAGGAAAAACATGCGGAACCAAACAATAAAGTGCAATCTGGCCAGTCATCTAACAATGATGCAGTGGCAGAAAGTGCAATTGTCCGGTTTTTGAGAGCGACAGAAGTCGATACCAGAATGCTTGGAATGATCGGAGCACTGGTACTGATCTGGGTTGGATTTCACTATTATGGCCAGATATTCAATGGCTATGGCGCCTTTCTGACACCTCGAAACTTGTGGAATTTGTCAGTTCAAACTTCGTCAATTGCCGTCATGGCCACTGGCATGGTGTTGATCATCGTGACAAGACACATTGATTTGTCGGCTGGATCACTGCTTGGCATAACCGCGATGGTGATGGGCGTTATACAAGTCTGGATATTGCCACAAATCATTGGTTTTGAGCACCCCGCGATTTGGATCATCACAGTTTGTGCCGGAATTATGTTTGGGGCAACGATTGGTGCTTTTCACGGATTTCTCATTGCCTATCTCGGTATCCCGGCATTTATTGTCACTTTGGGTGGATTACTGATCTGGCGCGGGTCTGCCTGGTGGGTAGCGCGTGGTGAAACAATTGCACCCGTTGACAGTACATTTACTCTGCTTGGTGGTGGTCCTTACGGTACCATTGGTTCAGATGGCAGCTGGATATTCGGGCTTATAGCCTGTGCTGGGATCATTGCACTGCTCGTTTCCGGGCGCCGGCAACGCATACGATTTAAATTTCCCTTACGACCAATGTGGGCTGAATGGCTGATCGGCATTGTCGGATCCGGACTGGTATTGGGCGCGGTTATGGTGATGAATGCCTACCCCTGGCCCAAGGGCATTGTCAAACAACATGCCGCAGCCAACAACCTAGAGATCCCGGAAGGAGGTATATTTATCTCCCACGGGTTTGCTTATCCTGTTCTGATTGCCATTGCTGTTGGTGTATTCATGACATTCTTAACAACTCGCACCCGGTTTGGTCGTTATGTATTTGCTATCGGTGGCAATCCTGAGGCAGCCGAACTGGCAGGTATTAATACCAAGCGCATGACGATGATGATCTTTGCACTCATGGGAGCACTGGTGGGGATATCAGCAACGATTGCCAGCGCCCGTTTAAATTCGGCTACCAATGCGTTGGGGCAACTTGATGAACTTTATGTGATTGCAGCAGCAGTTATCGGTGGTACATCATTTGCCGGTGGTATTGGCACCATCTACGGAGCAATGCTCGGCGCGTTGGTAATGCAGTCCCTGCAATCGGGTATGGTGCTGGTTGGTTTTGATTCTGCTATTCAGCAAATGGTCGTTGGCGTTGTGCTGGTTGCTGCTGTATGGCTGGATACTTTATATCGCAGGAGATCGGTGTGAGGAGATTATGATGGAGAATTCAACAGATAATAACACGACACCGCTGGTCGAGATGAACGATATTTCAATTGCCTTTGGTGGCATCAAAGCGGTTGACCATGCATCAGTAGACCTGCATCCTGGTGAAGTCGTGGGGCTTTTGGGACACAACGGTGCCGGAAAATCCACGCTGATCAAAATTCTCTCTGGCGCTTATCCAAGGGATACCGGCGAAATTAATATCAATGGCGAACTTGTTCATATTGCTAATCCGCGTGATGCAAAAGGTTATGGCATCGAGACAATTTACCAGACACTTGCTCTTGCAGATAATCTTGACGCCGCAGCAAATCTCTTTCTTGGAAGGGAGATCAAAACACGGTGGGGTACTCTGGACGACGCAGCGATGGAATCTGAAGCACGCAAGGTCATGGGGCGTCTCAATCCAAGATTTGTCAAATTCAAGGACCCGGTCAAAGCCCTGTCAGGAGGTCAAAGACAATCTGTCGCCATTGCGCGGGCAATTTTGTTTAATGCCCGTATTCTGATTATGGATGAACCGACCGCAGCTTTGGGCCCTGAAGAAACTGCTCAGGTCGGCGAGTTGATTCTGCAGCTCAAAAAAGATGGAATTGGAATTTTTCTGATTAGCCATGACATAGAAGATGTTTTTGAACTGGCAGACCGGGTTACCGTAATGAAGAACGGGCAAATTGTTGGCTCTGCTAAAACCGGTGATGTGACTAAAGATGAGGTTCTGGGCATGATCATTGCCGGGAAATGCCCAGAGCAGGCAGTCGCGGGGCCCGGGGCAATAGCCGGCTAAGCCATATTAATATCTGATTCACTCCAGCCAAAGTAAACCATGCATCTAGGATTAGACATTGGGACGTCAGGCGTAAAAGCTCTGATGATCGACGAAAAACAAACCATCATTGCAACCGCAAATGCGCCTCTTGATGTAGCAAGACCGCATTCGGGATGGAGTGAGCAAAATCCCAATGACTGGATTGAAGCAACCAAAAAAGCCATTGGGTTGCTGAAGAAAACCCATGGCCGTAAACTTGCTTCAGTCAAGGGTATTGGACTCTCAGGGCAGATGCATGGGGCAACGCTGTTGGATGAAGCAGATAATATTCTTCGGCCCTGCATTTTATGGAATGATGTCAGAAGTCACAAGGAAGCAGCATTACTGGACGATAATTCTGCATTCCATAGAACTTCAGGAAATATTGTATTTCCGGGATTTACGGCCCCGAAACTGGTCTGGGTCAAGAATAACGAAGCAGAAGTTTTTAAAAAAATTTCCAAAGTTCTGCTGCCCAAAGACTATTTGCGCCTGTGGTTGTGCGGTGAATATGTAACTGATCCGTCCGATGCATCTGGAACTGCATGGCTAGACGTTGAAGGTCGCACCTGGTCAGACGAACTTCTTAACGCCTGTGACATGAATTGTGAGCAAATGCCGCAGATATGCGAAGGCAGCGATATTAGCGGCACTTTGCGCACGAAATTGTCACAGGAATGGGGCATGAATTCCAATGTAGTGATTGCTGGTGGCGCGGGAGACAATGCCGCCTCTGCTGTTGGCATGGGTGTTATTGACAAAGGATCAGCTTTTGTTTCGCTTGGCACGTCCGGTGTAATATTCGCGGCAAATGAACGTTATCTACCCAATCCCGACAGCGCAGTTCATGCATTCTGCCATGCCCTGCCGCAACGATGGCACCAGATGGGTGTAATATTATCAGCAACTGACGCATTGAACTGGTTTGCAGGTATTTGTGGAAGCAATGCAGAAGATTTAGGTAAGAATTTGGGTACTGAACTCAACAAGCCTGGAAGGGTAACGTTTCTGCCCTATCTTTCAGGGGAAAGAACGCCGCATAATGATGCTCGCATTCGCGGGAATTTTACTGGTCTGAGCCACGATGATAATCAAGTCAGCTTGACCCAGGCTGTTATGGAAGGTGTCGGATTTGCCTTTCGCGACAATATGAACGCCCTGAAGGCTGCAGGAACATCAATTGATCAAGCAACTGCCGTTGGCGGTGGCGCTAACTCAATATACTGGCTGAAAGCGATATCCACCATTTTGAATATACCGATTAATGTTCCCGTGGGCGGCGATTTTGGTGCTGCTTTTGGGGCTGCAAGATTGGGCACTTTGGCTGCGGAAAATGGCGACCCTTCCGAGATTTGTACTCCACCTGCAATTGCCGACACTATTGAACCTGACAAAAATCTTACAGAAGCCTTTGACCAGGCTTATCAAAAATACACGCACATTTACCCTGCGATAAAAGGAATATGAATATGGCCACCGGATTCTTTGGATCAACCGAAATAATACCCTTTGAAGGATCAGACGGTACAAACCCGCTGGCATTTCAACATTATAACAAAGATGAAATCATTGCCGGCAAACGGATGGAAGATCATTTACGTTTTGCGGTTTGCTACTGGCACAACTTCTGCTGGCCTGGGAGCGACCCCTTTGGGGGACAGACTTTTCAACGGCCCTGGTTTGATGATGCGATGGATGATTCCATGCAGGCAGCAAAGCTGAAAGCCGATGTGGCGTTTGAAATGTTTACAGCTTTGGGCGCCCCATATTTTTGTTTTCATGATGCAGATGTGCGCCCTGAGGGGGGTAATTTTTCTGAGAACACCAGGAATCTGAATGAAATCGCTGATTATTTTGAAGGTAAAATGACTGATACCGGAATCAAACTGTTGTGGGGAACGGCCAATCTGTTTTCACACCGACGTTATATGGCGGGGGCTGCCACCAATCCTGACCCGGATGTCTTTGCGTTCGCAGCTGCCACTGTAAAAACCTGTATGGATGCAACACACCGACTGGGGGGAGAAAATTATGTTTTGTGGGGCGGACGTGAAGGTTATGAGACCTTGCTAAATACCAACATGGGACGGGAAATGGACCAGATGGGACGGTTCCTGAATTTGGTTGTCGAATATAAACACAAGATTGGCTTTAAAGGTACAATCCTGATTGAACCCAAACCGCAGGAACCAACCAAACATCAATATGATTATGATGTTGCAACTGTCTACGGTTTTCTAAAACGCTATGACCTGGAAAATGAGGTCCGGGTGAATATTGAACAGGGCCATGCAATCCTCGCCGGTCATTCGTTTGAGCATGAATTGGCAACCGCAAATGCACTTGGAATTT
>JAAENI010000555.1 GCA_024224595.1 Hyphomicrobiales bacterium | reverse complement strand
GAAACCAATACCTTCAATGCTACTACCATTTCTATGGCTGATTACGCCATGGAATCACTGTCAGCGGAGATAAACAAAGCTTCTGCTGCGATAGCACGCAGGGTAGCTGACGAATTTACTGCAAAAAATCCCCAAAAGCCGCGTTTTGTGGCAGGCGTTATCGGACCAACCAACCAGACTTGCAGTATTTCGCCCGATGTTAATGATCCGGCCTATCGCTCTGTCAACTTTGACACCATGAGAACAGCCTATCTTGAATCCGCCAGGGCCCTGATAGAAGGCGGTGCCGATATATTACTGATCGAAACTATTTTTGATACATTAAATGCCAAGGCTGCGATCTTTGCTGTTGAAACCCTGTTTGATGAATTGGGCAGGCGCTATCCTGTGATGATATCCGGTACTATTACCGACGCATCGGGCCGGACATTAACGGGCCAGACAACAGAGGCATTTTACAATTCGTTAAGACACATCAAGCCGGTGTCGATCGGACTCAATTGTGCCCTGGGTGCCAAAGAATTAAGGCCCTACATTGAAGAGTTATCCAGTATTGCAGACTGTTATGTTTCAGCCCACCCCAATGCCGGACTACCCAATGAACTGGGAGGTTATGATGAAACGCCCGAGGATATGGCAACAGAACTTGCTGAATGGGCAGAAAGCGGTTTTATCAATATCATTGGCGGTTGCTGTGGAACCTCTCCGGCTCACATCAGCGCCATAGTAGAAGAAGTTTCCCAAAAACAACCCCGCCAAATACCTGATATTGAGGTTGCATGCAGGCTGGCAGGTTTAGAAGCACTCACTATAAATGAACAAAGTCTGTTTGTGAATGTGGGTGAAAGGACCAATGTGACAGGATCAGCACGGTTTTTGCGCCTTATCAAGGAAGATGATTTTGAAACAGCACTGGAAGTCGCACAGCAACAGGCTGATAGCGGTGCCCAGATCATTGATGTGAATATGGATGAGGG
>JAAENI010000554.1 GCA_024224595.1 Hyphomicrobiales bacterium | reverse complement strand
TAACAAAACTGGATATTGGTCCGATTTTTCACTCATTTTCGTTAAATATTCCCGATATTCGCCTCAAATGATCGAAATATCGACCTCAATTCCAGTTCTGTTCTCAATAATTGCTCAAGTCCGACAGACTGCTTGTCAATCATCATCATCATCGTCATCAAGGCCCGCGGGCAGTTTATGGGCGACGCCTTGATGGCAATCGATGCAGGTCTTACCGTCTTTTATTCCCTCCTGCATTTTTTCTGCACCCCGGCGGCTTTGCTTGTGAAAATCCATGTTCTCATAGCTATGGCAGTTCCGGCACTCGCGAGAGTCGCTGGCCTTCATTGATGCCCAGACCCGCTCGGCAAGTTCAAGGCGCTTGGCCTCAAATTTTTCAGGCGTGGAGATTGTTCCAACAGCCTTGTGGTACAATTCACCGGCGGCCTGGATTTTACGGATCAGCTTGGGTGTCCAGGCCTTGGGTACATGGCAATCCGAACAGATCGCCTGCACACCTGAGGCATTTTTGAAATGTACAGTCTTTTTGTATTCTTCGTACACTGTTGAGCGCATTTCATGGCAGGAGATGCAGAATTCCTGCGTGTTGGTATATTCCATAAACGTGTTAAAACCGCCCCAGAATATGATCCCCGCAAAACCGCCAATAATGAATATCACACCCCACGCAAATCGTTGTGCCGGTCGCCAGAACCACCGCCAAATAGGTCTAAACATAGCCTGTTCCCATCAAAACATTATCTGCGCCAGTGCTGACAACAACCGGCGCAGAGCGGGTGATAACCGGCTATTTCTCCATTGGCAGAGTTGCCAGATGGGCCATAAGATCAACCACAATCTGCCGGTCGAGCGTGCGCAATGCCGGCATTTGTTCAGCTGGCTGTCCGTTGAGGATTTTATGCATGACTTCCCACGGATTACCCAACTGCTTGGCAAGGGTTTTGCCCATGTCTTTGGGCAGAACGCCGTTTTTGCCGTGGCACTGAGCGCACAGGGTTGCGAAATAATCCTGGCCCCGGGCTGCATCGCCGCCCATTGCGGCTTTTGCGCTATAGTCGATATATTTACTCATATCGACCTGTCCTTTGGAGACAAACAAGGCCAAGTCCTGGAAATCTTCATCCGCCATCAGACCTGACAGCTTGTGGGTGTCGTCCTTCATTACAGCAATAATTTTTGCCGTATCGGCGCCAGCCATGGCGTTAATGCCTTTAATTCCTGTTTTGTAGGACCCGGAACCATAGGCACCGTCTGCACCCTTGTAATCCCAGCCATGACAGGATTTGCAACGCCAGGTCACATTGCCTTTCTTTTTGGTATTGGATGCTGGCCAGGCTGAATGAGTATCTTTGGGTTTTTCCACCTTGATAACGGCGAACCACTTGTCATAAAGCTTTGCGCCCCTGACAATCGAGCCCTCGTTCGCTGACAGCGCCGAGGACATCGACATAGTCAATACAGCAATCCCACCAATCATCACGATTGACGCCATTCGGATCGAATTCAATTTCATAATGATATCTCCCAGTCGCACTAAAACTATATAAACCATGGATATCGAAGCATGCCGTGTCTTTGACTCAAATCAATCGATGATGTTTTGACGCAGGCATTGTAATTTACTGAACCACCACCAGCTGAAGCTGGTGGGATTACCAGGAACAGTTGAAACTGTTCTTTCTTAAATGAGTGCCTCTGGCGCAACTTTGATTTTCTCTATCCGTCAAAGACCGAGGGTTTAAACCAAAAGGTGGAAAGTAAAAACGCCGCTGAGCGATCTCCTAGTTTTCACATAGCTTCTCATAGCGGTCAAATTGCCCCGCCCATTACTGGATCAATCACCCGGTCCTGTCTTTAGACCCGTCTACTTTTGCCTCCCTGCGAAAAATGTAAATGGATGAGCCAATGATGATTACAGCGCCTGTAATCGCAAAACCGTCCGGCACTTCATTAAACAACATAAAACCCAGTATCGCCGCATAGACAAGTTTGCTGTATTCTATCGGCCCCACAACACTGGCTTCCCCCAAACGCAATGCCTTGACACCTACCCATTGTCCGACCGTGGCCAGTACCCCCGTCGCCAACAACAATAACAAACCCGATAAATCAGGTGTAACCCACAACCAGTATAAGGGCACACCTGCCAATGCGCCCACGAACAGTGCCTGATAGACTAGCAGCGTCGCGGTTGATTCCGTCGCCGTCAGTTTGCGAACGGATGTCACTGCGACTGCTGCCCCAATCGCCCCGACAATTGGAATAAGGGCGTAACTATTGAATAATCCGTCAACACTTGGGCGCATAACGATGATAACTCCGATAAAGCCGACAAACACCGCACCAAGCCTGTGCACACTTACAGCCTCTTTCAGGAAAAATAACGCCAGTAACGCCACAAAAAACACCTGGGCGAAGGCCAGTGTTATTGCCGTTGTCAAAGGCAGAACCGCGACGGACCATATCCCGCAAGACAAAGCGACAAAAGCCCCCGTCAGACGCAACGCATGGATTCCGGGATGGCGGGTCATCAGGCTTTGGGGAAATGATTTTTCGATTGAAGGCATAGAGGACAGGAATACGATGATCTGCCTGAAGAATAGAATTTGCAAAACATGGTACTCTGCAACAACAATCTTTGCCATTGCAGCAACGCTCGAAAACAGGGCTGCAGCCAGCAAAGCCCACAAAATGGCGTTGATATTGTCCGTTTGCGGTTTATTTTGTGACGTATGGGAAACGGACATCAGCGTTGATCTCTTCAATTGAATTTGATAACTTGGTACCACAGTAGCAAAAATAGTAAAGAACTAAAGCGGGCTGATTCACCGCTTCAAACAGAAGAATAGCGAAACTGTTTAGCGCACATGCGGTGGCTGGGAAAAGGACGTGGGTTTACTGCTGACGCAGAAGGAATCTTTGAATTTTCCCACTTGGCGTTTTTGGCAGCGTTTCGACAAACGCTATCAAACGTGGAAAGGCATGTTTGCCCAGGCGTTCGCGAACATGATTTTGAAGTTGCGCTGCCAGTGCATCGCTGCCTGTATGTCCTGAGTTCAGCACGACAAATGCTTTAACAATCTCCCCACGTTCTTCATCAGGGATACCAACGACTGCACTCTCGGCAACCGCGCTGTTCTCCAGCAGACAACTCTCGACATCGAACGGTCCGATGCGGTAACCTGATGAAGATATCACATCATCGTAGCGCCCAACGAAACTGATAGTGCCATCTTCATTCTGTTCGACTGTGTCACCGGTCAGATAATATTCACCGTTCCACCCTTCTCCCTCTGCTCCCAGATACCCGTCAAAGAAGAACAACGCAGATCCCTTGATGTGCAATGCAAGTATGCCCTGAATACCGGGGGACAATGTGTTACATTGTTCATCGACTACCGCCAGTTGAAAACCTGGCATTGGATACCCGGCCGAGCCTTCACGCACTTCGTGATGCAGGCCATGATGATTGGCCAGCACCATGCCACATTCAGTCTGGCCATACTGATCATACAGGTTACAGCCGACATGCTGTTTGAACCAGCGCATGACTTCCGGATTCAACGGTTCACCAGCGCT
>JAAENI010000553.1 GCA_024224595.1 Hyphomicrobiales bacterium | reverse complement strand
AGATGCCTTGAGTAATTCTCCAATGGCGTCGGGTTGTAAGAGAAAATTGATCGGAACTGCATAGCCCGATGTCTCAGCGCCCCATAAAGTGACGTGTGTTTCAACCAGAGATGGCAACATATAGGCCACGCCGGGTGCCGGGCCACCCAGAGCGGAAAACATATTGGCGGCCCTTCGGATCAACCCCAGTAGCTGACCATAATCAACTCGCCGCGGCTGCTCGTCAGGTGCGCCTGTCATTAGCATGGTGATCGCAGTGGCGTTAGGTTGTTGAGCAGCACTTGTGATGAACACATCCAGAATGCTGTGTTCCGGCAGGCGCTGCTCCAGCGTCAATTCATTCTCGAACCGCTCCAGATCGACGTGGTTTTGAATTGGCTCACTGCCCAATTTAGCCATTCAATACTCTCCCGTTAGACTCTGATATTTCAGCCCATTCTTGCCTAACATGGTAAATCCGTCAATCATATTTCGCTGTTTCAAACTTTGCCAGGATTTGGAGCGACAGATAATTCGTTCTACCCATTGTTGCGGCCGAAGAAACGCCGCAGTTCTACGGCGACACAACGGCTCAAAGGCCATTTCGATAAATTGACTGTAGATTTAGATAGTGGAATTGAATGCCACAAACAAGAAATCCCTGCTTGTTCAGGGCCGGGATTTTCTTTGTCTGGAGGGAGAATCGGAGCAAAGTTTTCTTTGCCGCTGATCAAACAACAGCAAACATTATTAAGGCTGAATGTGTAATAATGCACACATGCGTCAGCAACGGTTAAACCGGCATTTTGAATAACTGTCGGTTAACAAGCACGGCTATTTGGCCGAATTTTCAACTATTTTTGCTAATTGTACTTGTAATGTTATTCAAACACTGCCATTTACACTATATCGACTTTGGCCGGACGACTTGGCTGCTGCGCTATGAAGCATTCTGGTGCATTCTTAATTCTTCCTAAAATCAATCGATGAATTAGTAGGCGCACGTATATGCAATTGCATTTTCGTTAGCCGTTTTAAAAAATGTTCCAGAAAAGGATAATACCATGGAATCAGGTACAGTTAAATTTTATAATGATCAAAAAGGTTTTGGCTTTATTGCCCCAGACAATGGCGGGACAGATGCATTTGTCCACGCAACTGCTCTGGAACGCGCAGGGATTTCAGGTCTGTCTGAAGGTGACAAAGTGTCATTTGATACAGAAAAAGACCAGCGTACCGGCAAAACAGCCGTTGCAAATATCCAGATGGCGTGACTGTCAAGGGGAAAACCAGCTTTGAATAGTGTGAGATTTTCCTAACCATATATGCAGGAATCACCCACAATTGGCGTGGTTCCTGCTTTGAAAATGCGCAAAAAGATATTGACCGTAAACAATCCCACAACTAAACCAGGTTCACCTCAGTTGTGGTTGTGAGTGACCCCATCAGGGGGGAACCATCGTGATTTTCCGAATATATATTGAATGATTGCCTAATATATATCGAATGATTGAATGAATTATCCGTGCACTTCTTGCGGGAGGGTAATGGGTGACTACGTCATCAACCTGCCAGGCAGTAACTATTGCTTCCTATAGACTTGAGGCAGCAGGTTTGATCTGAATTTTTCGTCATCAAAACAAGAAATCCCGGTTTGTTCAGGACCGGGATATTCTTTGCCTGGAGGCAGCAGCGCCGGAATTTCTCCTTGCAGCTGAATTGATGTTAGAAAATTTTTTTGGATTTGAATGTGCAATAATGCACACCTGTGTCAGAACGGCAAAAAAGTTGTTTGAAAAGTCGTTGTATAAATTTGCTGGGGTCGTTTTGTTATCTTCACATTGGGGCAAAACAGATAATATGACTACCCGCAATGCGTTGAGGTTCACTGTATTACAAATTTTAGTGCCTGCACCTGCCGTTCAGATATTCTCCGCGATTTGTTGGCCGGAAGATGGGAGGCCAAAAATTTCCTGCGACCCCTTCACACCGCGTAGAGAATGCTCACCCAGTGATATCAGTCCATCAGGTGCACCGCTGGCGAAGGCCGAGGACATCAATACCCGTTCACCCAGTGTTTTGCAGAGATCTTCAATCCGTGCCGTTTCGTTAACGGCAGGACCAATAACGGTGAAGTCAAGCCGTCGCTCAGTTCCGACATTCCCATAGGTAATTGTACCGCGGTGAAGCGCGGTTCCAATATTCAGCAAGGGTTGTCCTTCTGCACTCCGGTCCAGGTTAACCTCAAATAATTGCTTATCGGCGGTGTGTATTGCTGAAATCGCCATTGCACATGCATCGGGATGAAGTTCATTTGGGTTTTCAATCGGGAAGATTGCCAGGACAGCGTCACCTATGAATTTCAATACTTCACCTCCATGGTCAATAACCGCCCCGACTACGCAATCAAAATACAAATTGAGTGCTGCCAGGTACTCTTCGCGTGACATTGTATCTGCCATATTCGTCGACTGTCTCAGATCAGAGAACCAGATCACAGCATGCATCTCTTCACCGTCACCGCGTTTGACCAGGCCGCTATTTACCCTTTCACCGGCATTTCGACCAAGGTAAGTCTTGAGCAGAGTCAGCGATGAAATGCGTTGTGCATGGGCTTCAAGCAGGCGACCCAGATTTGGTAGTATCTCGTACAGATTGCCTAATTGTTCGGTGGTAAATCCCCCGGGCTCATCGGTGACCAGAGTGAGAACGTTGATCTGCCCGTCTGAAAAATTCAAAGGCACTGCCACATAATCCGTTGTTCCTTCCTTGACAAGATCTTCCAGAACCGGGAAGTCAAGATTTGGATCAGGCCCTTCAAGGCGCCTGCGTACTCCCCCTTCACCCTTAATGATCAGGGCGAGGGGGCTGTTGAGATATTGCTCTGATTGAACTCCTGCGTGGGTTGCTTCGTTCTCGACCACCTCATCGCCATCGCGCCGCCAGGAATAAAACCGGGCAAACAATTGAGGATTTAGGGTTCGTACGAACAGGCGCAGGCTCGACAGCGGAAATCCGGCGCTCATCAATGCAACAGCCAGCGCCTCAACATGTTCGACGGTCGAATTTGCTTTCCAGGCATCACGAACAAGCCAGTTAACCAAAGGGTTGGTCTTTGCGATCTGGTCAGTGGCCGAACGCTGATTCATCTCCTCACCGTCGACCAGCCAGTAGTCCATTTCATTCCAGTAAAAAGCGACATAGCCATTGACAATAGCGGCCTCGTCATAGGCGTTCTCGTAACTCCAGACGGCGTTTTCGGCTGATTTGCCTCCCACTTCAATGTTCCAGTAGGATGCGTTTCCCTTGAAGGGACAATTGCTGCGCCGATCCGTGCGTGAAAGAAAATCCATGCGTACGTCTTCTCGCGGAAAATAATATACCGGTGGAAGACGCGTTTCCTCCATGATCATGACCTTGCGGCTATCGACAATCGTTTCGCCGTTGAACACGACCTGAATTCGCTTGTCAGTGGGCTCAATGACCATACGATAGCCAATATGGCTGTTTGCTATGTCGTTTTGGTCGTCAGGCGAGTACTTAGATTGAACGATTTCCATGATTTTTCTCGCTAATAATTTTTGGATACGAATTGAGGTGCCATAATTAGTAATAATTTGGTTTCTTAACAAACGAAAAACTGTCGAATTGACAAGGCTATTGAACAGATTCTAACATCCAGATCTCAAGATACTAGTATTTGTCGGAGGTTGATTTGCCCAGAGGTACACGATTAAAACAAGCGGTTGTTGTCGTTCACGGGATGGGCGAACAACGACCGCTGGATATGTTGAACCGGTTTATTGACGCTGCCATTCCGGGAACGACTGCTTTGGATCCCGACAACGATCTTCCTGTCTATTATTCACGCCCAACTCTTTACAGCGATAGCTATGAGTCAAGGTCATATCTGGCTCGACAGACATCTGACTATTTGCAGACAGAATTTTACGAATACCATTGGTCTCACATGATGCAGGGAAACAAGATTTCGGATATCTGGGATACGTTTCAACGGATATTGTTCACGCCTGTATGGCGTGTCCCGAATGGACTTCGTGTTGTTTGGGTAGCTTTTTGGGCACTGATATTCTGGATTTTGTGGCTTATAGCAGGCGGTAAGATCGGTCTGGAAAATCTGAATGCCTCGACATTGGTGTCGATGATCGTTGGTGGCGGTACATTTGCTGGTTTAATGAGTTGGGCATTGACCAAATTCCTGCCCGGTAAGATTACGGCAAGTTTTGTGGATGTGGTGCGTTATCTTGATACGTCACCACGCTCCTATGCAGTGCGTAAAAACATACGCAAAGGCATGGTCGACTTTCTTGAAAATCTTCACAAAGACAAGCGTTATGATCGTATCATAGTCGTGGCCCACAGTCTGGGGGCGTTTATTGCCTATGACGGAATTAGCTATCTGTGGACACGCATGAACCAGGATCATGTGCTTTCATCGCCAGACGAGGAGATGGACGAGTGTAAGAAGAATTTGGACAAAAAAATCGTCAAAGCCCTGGAAGATGAAGCGCAATTATTGCTTGGCGATCCCGAACGGGATCCATCAAAATATCAAAAATTGCAACGAGAACTTTGGAATGCCTACAGGGAAGTAGGCAACCCGTGGTTGATCACCGATTTCGTCACTGCAGGAACGCCAATGTATATGGCAGACAAGTTGCTGACCAATACAGAGGACGAGTTTCGGATTCGCCAAGAGCGCCGTGATATTGCTTCTTGTCCACCATTGGCTGACTTGCCTGGAAGGAAGAAAAAGACGTTTTATTCCTATAGGCACAAAGGAGGTGATGTTCTCTATCATGCGGCGCCTTTTGCCGTTGTTCGGTGGAGCAATATGTGGTTTCCCGCACATTTGGGCTTCTTTGGTGATTGGTTTGGCGGTCCATTGCGCCGATTATTTGGTGCAGGAATTAAGGATCATGCATTGGACAAAAACGACTGGAAACGGTTTTTACCGGCTTGGGCTCACACGCTTTATTTCACCTATCCCGATGACGAAGAAGCGGGATCCGCAACAAAGATTTTGCACAACTTCATGGAACTCAAACCAGATGGATGGTTGAAGAAGCGGAAAAACTGAAAAATCGAAAACCCGCGATAACCGCCATAGACCACATGGCGCCTGGCGGAAAAACAGCCTTCGAAGTACTCAGAGAAAAGCCTCAAAAAGTGCCCGAAGAAGTGTAAGAGTCTGACCCGAAACTGATCGAATTATATCAATGACTCAAGTTTCAAAAAAGGCCAATCAAAATCAAAAATATTATGAATTCAAACTGAAGTGTTTGGTTCGCGGGTTTTTTCAGAAATATACTCTTCTTATAAGGCATTGAAAACATTGAATTAGTT
>JAAENI010000552.1 GCA_024224595.1 Hyphomicrobiales bacterium | reverse complement strand
ATGGCCGTGCTTGCGCTGACAGTGACCCGGGAGGCTGAAACTGCCCGGGAAGCCCTGGATGCAAACTCTGCAGCCATAAAAGACGTTCTGGATGCCATGAAAGCGGAAGGCATCAAAGCACGTGACCTTCAGACATCAAACTTTTCAATTCAGCCCAAATATTTCTACCCGCAACAAAAATCTTCAAACACACACGAACCACCCCGAATTATTGCTTATACCGTGCGCAACAGTCTGAGTGTACGTATTCGGGATATTGGCTCGCTTGGGCATATCCTTGATAAATCTGTCACACTTGGTGTGAATGAAGGAGGCAACATCAGCTTTACAAATGATGATCCCTCCGCGGCGATTACCCGGGCCCGTGTCCTGGCCATGAAAGACGCCCTGGCCAGGGCTAAAACACTTGCTGAAGCGGGTGGCGTAAAAGTTGGCAGGTTGCTGGAGATTTCAGAACAATCATTCAATCCACGACCGATGCCGATGGCAAGAGCAGAACGTTCGTTCGCTTTGACAGCCGATGCCGTACCAGTTGCCACCGGTGAGAACACCTACAGGGTGAGTGTTAACGTTACATTTGGGATAGATCAATAACGCAAACGTAGGGTGGCTAGTCGATATTGCACGAGTCCTGCTGGGTGTTACTTTATTATTTATCACTTTCAATAACATGCAAGAGAATTTCATTAGTTATAGGAAAGACAAAGTGTACCGCTACCGGTTTGTCGCCTGATTGCACGGCACATCCAGGCTGATCCCGTTTGATCAATAGCTATGGCTATTAATCTGCACGCGATCAACCAGGCTGCACTCGTGCAATCAACCGACAATTCCGGTAACTCGTGCAATATGCGGACTAATTGGACCGGATCGAATTTGCAAAAATTATGGTTCACCGTAAAAGCTGCAAAAGTAACCTTGGGAATCAAATTCCATATCGCTTGCTGGTCGAATAATTTTCAGCTCTGGAT
>JAAENI010000551.1 GCA_024224595.1 Hyphomicrobiales bacterium | reverse complement strand
GAAAACCCTTGTACGGTTCGTGCCATTTGTCCAGGGGCTTCGTTTCCAGCCGCTTTAGCGTTTCCTCGGCATCCTCCATTGTGAAAAGCGGCTCAACTTCATTACGGCCGCGTCGCTGGCGCTTGCGGTTGCGCCGTCCCGCCTCCGATTCCTGTATCTTAGCTGAATCGCGCATCATGAATTCGAGCAGGGCAGCAGTTGGTTTTGTACAATAAACCGGTCCGGAAAATCCCTCTTTCACCAGTTTGGGCAGGAGGCCCGCATGATCGGTATGTGCATGTGTAAGCAGTACGAAATCGATGCCACCCGCTTCAAAGGGAAACGGCTCGTAGTTGAGCGCTCGCGTCGCCTTGTTGCCCTGGAAAAGACCACAATCGACAAGCGCGTTGACTCCATTTGCCTCGATCAATGAACAGGAGCCGGTGACGGTTCCAACTGCGCCAAAAAAAGAAAGTGTACTCATGCACCATCCTCCTGATAGGGTTGTTTGATGTGGTAAGGTTCGCATATCGGGCTTAACTTTCCAAGTCCGTACAGGCATGGATGACTTTTGGGCGGGCGTCTCGGGAATTTCGCTATTCCGGCCACCATTGACCGAATGTTTGACTAGCTATGAACAATCCCGTGTTCGCTCGTGACACAAAGTGACGAAGAGGGGTTGTCGTAAGCGGGACAATTGACTCGTCCAGCTTGGCAAAAAAAATCACTTTGCGGTCGTTAGGGTGTCATTTCGCACTATTCCGCAACAGATCCTAAATAGGCCATTCAGATGCAACAACTCCATTTCATTCAATCAGGGTTTATACTGCTCCGGTATATTCAGGCACAGATCGGGCAATGTAATCCAGGGTAAAAACAAATGATCGTACCGCGTTCTGAATTTCCAGTGGAGAGATCGAAAGTACCATGATCTAGTGTTGGCAATTTCAAGTTTGGTGTTTTTGATGAGGGGTAAGCATCGGCATTCCTTTTTTGGACAACACTGATTTATAACTATACAGGATCTATTATTGTACATATTCGAAATCTCTGATGAATACGCCGAAATGATTCGATTTGACAGATTAGCAACTTTGGTAAACCGTTTCAGTTTAAGTGTATAATATGCTCCACTGAGCAGGGCAGATTTACTAGTAACGTCCACACGGGATAGCTTTCTAAACCTGGTGCAGTTCATTGTCTAATCTGTTGAGTCTTTCAGTTTCGATAGTAGCGTCTTGTTTTTTGCTTGGGTAGACTGTGGTGGCCAGGCGAATCCACTAATTGCCGCACTTCCAGACAAGGCTGAGTGTGATCTGGTCTGCAACAAAGACAGCGCCGATTTGGGAAATTTGATGCAGCGTGAATTAAAAAGCCCAGCGCTGCGAGGTGGATTTTGTTGTCAATCGTCTTGGAGAAGTACTGATATTCGAATGCTGCGAGCATTGATCGAGGCGAAATTCTACCCAGTCAGGCCTTTTGGCTGGATTGTCTGACCCGCGCCTTGGCCGTGCGATTGTCGCAATCCATGATCAATCGGGACACAAATGGAATAATGAAAGTCTCGCGGCAATTGCCGGTTTGTCTCCAAGCAGGTTTTTAGAAGTTTTTCTGGCGACAGTGGGAGAACCACCCGTTGCCTATCTGCAGTGGATTGATCAGATATGGTGATCAAATTATCCGGGAAAAATGCACTGAACAAAAAAAATAGACTCAGTTAAAATGAACTGAGCCTAAGTTTAACCGCCAAAGCAGGGAGGAGGCTTGGAGGCGGCACCTTGAAAGTTATTATCAGTTGGTTAATAAATCGTTAATAATTCATTAAGTTGTTTTGGGTTATCAAATTGAACTGAATTATGATAGGATTTGTCATTGAATACTCAACTTTTCATGGCGAATATCGCCGGCATCATCACTGACAGTGCAATCTTCGGCGGCGAGTTTGATCTGGCCGATGCAATAGCGATAGCCAAACAGGCTCCAGAGCCAATTGCTCCCATAGCCTGATGAATTAAAGACTCTGACGGTCTACCGTACTGGATCGCATTGTAGAGAAGTAGTTTGGAAATTCGACAGGCACCGCTGATCGACCTGCTTGCCCTGTTGGCAACAAAGTCTAAGATTATTGATCGTGCTCCCTGAATGTCCTTGATCATCAACTTGCGCCCGTCGGCGACGAGTAGATCGATTGCAGCACAGTTGTGTGCCGGAAACGGAAGCCGTGACCAGTTTTAGCCAGATCGGCGGCGGTGGCATGTGCGCCATTTCCACCACCCAATACGGCAATCTGTATTGTCCAACTTTTCAGCGCTTTGAAATTTCACAATTGAATCACTCATGATCATCGCGCTTTACCAATCCTTCAAGGGCGAAACTGAAATAGGTTTCGATAATTTCTTCAATCGATATTTTCTTGCTGGGATCAAACCACCGCGACAACCAGTTGCACATCCCCAATATTGCAAAAGCAATGAGTTTGGGATCGGGTTCACTGCGAAATTCTCCGTTATCTTGGCCCTCTTCGATCAGTTGAGTCCATATATTGCTGTAATCATTCCAAACATGTCGCAATTCCTTGAACTTGTTATCGTTGCCGAAAAAATGATCTTCGCGCAAAGCCACGGTCATCTCCAGATAACTGGGATTGAAACTCTGCAGATGACTTTGAATGGCATCATGCAATTTGTCGGTAAACAACCGATTGGAATGAACAATATTTCGCAGATTAAGCAGTAGCATGTGACTTTGTGGCAGGATTATTTCGACCAATATCTCCCGCCTGCCTTTGAAATAATAATAGATGGCCTCGCGTTTGATCCCCACCGCCCGGGCGATGTCCTCTATAGAGGTTTGCCTGACACCCTGGCGTTCAAAAACTTCGGTGGCGCGCCTTAATATTTCGCTTCGTCTGCCCATCCAGAACCTTCAATTGAATGTCGAGGGAGTGCCAGATGATCATCCTTGGCGAATGGCGGCTCCGCAATACCTATATGTCACTTTATGTGTTTGGTGATGTTAATGCAATTGTTTTTGCTTCTCACGAAACTGCTATTTACACAGGTGTAAAATAGATATACTTTTCTTTGGCGGGTTTGAGGCCATTGGCGATTGGTCATGAATCTTGTATCGCTTTTAAAGTGAAGAGCAGGGCGTGATCACCAATAAATTGGAGTAACGTAATAGTGGAATTGAACAAAGAGTTTATTGGCAAGGAATATGAACCCTTTGAGATTGAGGTCGAAAAGGGGAGAATTGCGCAGTTTGCCAGATCAATAGGCGAGGAGAACCCCATTTACTTTGACGCTGAAGCGGCAAAGAAGGCGGGTTTCAGAGGTATTCCGGTGCCTCTCACCTTTGCCTACACCATTACCATGGACGCAGGACAGTCATTTAATGTTTTGGAAGATATGGGCATTGAAAAGACCAATGCGGTACATGGTGAACAGGGCTTTACCTATCATAATGAGATCTGCGCTGGTGATAAAATTACTGGCAGTCAGAAAATTGTTGATATGTATGACAAGAAAAACGGTGCGCTTTTATTCATTGTCACGGGGATAACACTCACCAACCAGGATGAATTACATGTGGCAGATTTACACTCCGTAATAGTTGTCAGGAATAAACAACAAGGCAGAGATGGCTAATGGCGAACATTGTAAATTATTTGGAACTTGAAATTGGTGAATTGTTACCGGATCTGGTTAAGGGACCGATTAGCCGAACCCAGTTGGCGTTGTTTGCCGGGGCATCGGGTGACCACAACCCGATTCACCTTGATGAAAAAGAGGCCAAGGCTGGCGGATTACCGGGTGTGATTGTGCATGGCATGCTGATGATGGCAATACTCGGGCAGATGCTTACCAATTGGGTATCGCAATCGCAAATAAAGGCATTTTCCAACCGATTTGCCGCCATGGCGGTGCCGGGTGATGTGATAACCTGTTCGGGCAAAGTTGTTGCAAAGCGTGAAGAAAATGGCGTCAGGCTGGTTGATCTGGAGATTATTGCCAAAAACCAGAACGGGGATGCGATGCTCAAGGGCGTTGCCACGGTTGAGCTATGATACCAGGGTAAAAGATATCCAGAAAGTCTCAAATGTCCTACAAAGCTGAAATTCCCTACAAAGCCTATTGGTCAACACCTTTTGCTAAGTGGCAGGGTTCGCTGGCACATCTTAGTAGCGTTGAATTGGCAGCATACGTGGCCAAAGGCCAGTTGGCTGAACGCAAAATTGAAGCTGAGCAATTTGAATTTGGCGTGCTCGGGTTTAGTGTTCCGCAAAAACACTCGTTTTATGGATTGCCATGGCTGGCAGCGATGGTGGGTGCAAACAGGGCTGTTGGGCCGACAATTGGCCAGGCTTGCGCCACAAGTGTGCGGGTCCTTTCAACCGGTACGCAGGAAATAGAGACCGGCAACGCCGATACCGCATTACTGGTAACCTGTGATCGCACATCAAACGGGCCGCATTTATATTACCCAAACCCTCGTGGACCGGGAGGAACCGGCGCACACGAAGACTGGGTCATGGACAATTTTTCCTGTGATCCCAACGGTGGTCACGCCATGATCAACACTGCAGAAAATGTTGCAGCAAAGCATGCCATCACCACTGAGGAACAACATGATGTGGTAATGTGCAGAACCGAGCAATATTCTGCTGCACTTAGGGATGAGCGGGCATTTCAAAAATGCTACATGGTATCGTCAATGGATATTCCAACCGCTAATTTCCGAAAAACCGCTGGAGTTTTGGATGGGGATGAAGGCATAACTCTTTCGACTGTTGAGGGCCTTGCCCGGTTGCGCCCGGTTGTTGAAGGTGGCACGGTAACCTTTGGTGGACAAACCCATCCTGCTGACGGCAACGCATCAATAATCCTTGCCACCGCTGACAAAGCCCGCGAAATGAGTGCTGATAAAAATATCCGCATCAAGATACTGGGTTTTGGTTCAGGGCGAGCTGAGAAAGGATATATGCCCGAAGCGATTGTACCGGCTGCCCGCCGCGCACTTGCAGCATCCGGCCTGACAATTGGTGATATGGTGGCGATAAATTCGCACAACCCCTTTGCACTTAACGACATATATTTTTCGCGTGAAATGGGTTTCGACGTTGCAAAAATGAACAATTATGGTTGTTCTTTGATCTGGGGCCATCCCCAGGGACCGACGGGGATGCGCTCAATCATCGAATTGATTGAAGAACTGGTTCAGCGCGGTGGCGGTTATGGCATGTTTGAAGGCTGTGCCGCGGGTGACACGGCTATGGCTGTTGTCATTCATGTCGGTGATGGTTCGAAAGGGCTCTAATGGATATTTCCACCTGGATCGATCGGCATGCGGTGTTTACACCAGACAAGACCGCCATTCGATTTGATGGAAAAGACATTTCATATACTGATCTCGCGAAACAAATTGATGTGCTTGCTGTTATTTTGCGAGATGATTTCAGCGTTGGTCGCGGTACAAGGGTCGGGTTCCTGGGGCACAACCATCCTGTTTTTTTTGTATTGCTGTTTGCCTGTGCCCGGCTTGGCGCAATTGCCATGCCGCTGAACTGGCGGCTGGAAGCTGTCGAACACAAGGAAATATTGCTCGATTGTTCTCCAGCGGTATTGCTGGTTGAATTCAGATTTGAGGCACATGCACGGCTGATTTGCCATGACCTGCCAACGAAAATACTTATTATTGATGAACTAAGTATGGAAACGCGCGACCAGCGCGTAAAGGAAAATATCACAACTTATGATGACCCGGTATTGCTTTGTTATACGTCTGGTGCCACCGGCCGGCCCAAGGGTGTTGTGCTCGATCAAAACGCATTGTTTTATAACAGCGTCAATAGCTCACATATGCATGGCATGACTGGCGATGATGTGGTGTTGTGCACGCTGCCGTTATTTCACGTGGGGGGTATCAACATTCAATCACTGCCAGTGCTGCATCAGGGTGGAACACTGGTTCTGCATGCGGTATTTGATGTGGCATTGACATATCATTCGATCGAACAAGACCGGATCACTCACTTGGTTTTGGTGCCCACCCAAATTATTGCGATGATCGCGGATTATCGTTGGAGCGGTGCGGATTTTGGTACATTGCGGGCAATTGCCACCGGGTCCACCGTCGTATCTACGAACCTTATTGAAAAAGTTCATCTGCGCGGAATCCCCTTGATCCAGGTTTATGGTTCGACGGAAACAGCACCGTTGGTGACATATCTGACCGTCGACAATGCCATGGAAAATGTAGGCTCAGTTGGCAAAGCCGCCATCCATTGCGAAATACGTATCGTCGATAATAAAGGCGATGATGTTGAGAGTTGTGGCACAGGTGAGATACTGGTCCGGGGCCCGAATGTTATGTGCCATTACTGGAATGCACCCAAAAGGACCGCTGAAGCACTGGCAGGAGGCTGGTTCCACACAGGTGATGTCGGGTATCTGGATGATAACGGATTTCTGTTTGTCAGCGACCGAAAAAAAGACATGATTATCAGTGGCGGAGAAAATGTGTATTCGGCCGAGCTTGAAAACATAATGGCTGAATGCCGGTCTATCGTTGAGACTGCAGTTGTTGGCAGAAGCGACGCTACCTGGGGTGAGATTGTCGTCGCTGTTGTGGTGGTGCAGCAAGGGCAATCCATGAGCGAAACTGAAGTTATCAAATTGTTTGATGGCAGGTTGGCGCGATACAAACACCCGCGCCAAGTGGTTTTCAGCGATGCTTTGCCGCGCAATGCAATGGGCAAAGTGGAAAAGGACATATTGAGAAAACAAGTGGCAGATATTGCGGATGTTACAATAAAAAGGTCAGTGGGATGAGCGGCAGGATCGGCATTGATGTAGGTGGTACTTTTACTGATTTTTATTATGTCGGGGAGGATGGGAACTCACATATCCACAAAACCCTTTCGACTCCGCAAGATCCATCGATTGCTGTGGTCGAGGGTCTGAACGAAATCGCGGCAAGCCTGGATCCCCCACTAGAGCTTGAGGAATTTGCGTTATCAATAAACAAAATTGTGCACGGAACAACAGTAACTACCAACGCCACATTAACCCGCAACGGGGCAAAATCCGGCCTGATTACAACCAGTGGTTTGCGCGATGCGCTTGAGATGCGACGCGGAATTCGCGAAGAACAATACAATAACCATTACACCAATGTGATACCGCTTGTGCCGCGTTATTTACGCATTGGTGTTGGTGGGCGCCTTGATCGTAACGGTCAAGAAGTCGAACCGTTAAATCTTGTTGAAGTAGGTGATGCAATCGATCAATTTCGCCGTCAGGACGTTGAGGCTGTTTCCATCTGCTTTATGAACTCATTTGCCAATCCAGATCATGAAAGGCAGGCAGCGGAACTGGTGCGAAAGCATATGCCCGATGCCTACCTTACTGTATCCAGCGAATTGTTGCCGACCATCCGCTTTTATCCAAGGGTGTCGACGGTAGCGCTGAACTCCTATGTAGGGCCAATATTAAGCCGCTATATTGATCGTCTGCAGGCCCGTCTGAAGGATGCCGGGTTTGGCGGAGTATTATTGATAATGCAGTCCAATGGCGGGATTATGGCGCCGCAGGTTGCCCGTGACAATGCAGCCCTCACGTTGCTTTCGGGACCTGCAGCCGGACCAGGCGCCGGTCTTGCCTATGCAAAGGCGCATGATCAGAACAGATGCATCGTTATTGATATGGGTGGCACCAGTTTTGAAGCGGCACTGGTTGATAATAGTCCGGTGATGGTCAATGAGGGCGAAATTGATCGACACCGGCTGGCTTTGCCAATGCTTGGTATTCACACCATTGGTGCAGGCGGCGGCAGTATCGGGCGCATCGATGAAGGCGGTTTGTTGCGCATGGGTCCTGAAAGTGCTGGGGCCAGCCCCGGGCCAGTGAGCTATGGAAAGGGTGGCCAAAAGCCTGCATGTACTGACGCTGATCTGGTGCTTGGTTATCTCAATCCGGACTATTTCGCCGGCGGTAAAATGACACTCGACAAACAGGCGGCACGCCACGCAATAGAAGAGCATATTGCCAAACCACTGGGTATGAGCATAGAAGAAGCAGCCGCTGGAATGTACAGGGTGGTGTGCAACAACATGGCTCAGGGAGTGCGCGAAATTACCATAAAACGTGGTTTTGATCCACGTGAGTTCCCGATGGTCGTGGCGGGGGGAGCTGGACCCATTCATTCATGTTTGATTGCAGCAGAATTGGAAATACCATTACAAATCGTTCCGCGATCATCGTCGATTCTTTGCGCGGTTGGCATGCTGATGAGCGACCTGAAACATGATTTTGTACGCACATTTGTCTCTCCGATGAATGCGATTAACTGGGACAGGTTAACCGCGATGGTCATGGATATGATTGATGAGGGCAAAGCACTGTTAACCAGCGAACTGATCAGTGATGAGAAGCAGCAATTTTTTGTCAAGTTCGATTGCCGCTATCTGAAACAATATCACGAGGTATCATTTACTGTTTGTGATGAAGATTTTCGAAATCAGGACGTTGGTGCCATCACAAAAACATTTCATGGTGAACACAATCGTCTTTATGGATATTCACTGGACGATGGCAAAACAATAGTGGAAATCATCAATGTCAGGGTTCAGGCATTAGGTGTTAGCGCCAAACCTGTATATCAGCAAACCGGCTCAGCCGGCCAGAATGCCGCTGGCGCGCTGAAAGGCGAAAGATCGGTATATGTTCCTGAAGATGATGGTTTCAGTACTGTTCCGGTATATGATGGCCACAGGATTGTTCATGGCAATCTGATCGAGGGACCCGCGATGATTGAAGAGGATACCACGGCAATATTCGTCAGCCGCGACTTCGCCTGCGTTTGCGACAAGTTCAATTCCTTCGCCATCTATAAAAAGGGTCGCGAGGATCTGGTGGCTTCGACATTGGCTGCATCAAAAGCTGTGGAGCAAGGTAAATGAGCAAGATTGACCCCATTCTGCTTTCGGTTTATGCGCGCACGTTTAGATCAATCACTGACGAGATGAGTATTTCGCTGGAGAAAACAGCACGATCGCCAATCTTGTGCGAGGCGAAAGATTTCGTCACCGGTCTTTATGATGCGCAGGGAAACATGCTGGAACAGACAGAAAACCTGCCCATTCTGGCCTTCTCCCTGGCTCCGGTTTGTCGCTATATCCTGGAATATTTCGATGGCGACATAAATCCTGGCGATGTCATATTTCACAATGATGTATTCTCCATGGGCAACCAGAACAATGATGTCGCAGTATTCAGGCCAATATTTTTCAAAGATAAACTGGTCGCCTGGTCGGCGGTCAAGGGCCACCAGGCAGATATTGGTGGCAATGTACCAGGTGGCTACAATCCCAATGCCAAAGAAGTCTGGCAGGAGGCGCTGCGCATTCCCCCCATTAAAGTTTATGATCGTGGTATATTGCGCAGAGATGTGTGGGATCTGATTTTTTCCAATATTCGACTGGATATTGTGCAGCACGACATGAAAGCCCAGATGGGTGCGTGTACCGTGGGAGACCGTCGGATGGTCGAATTACTGACCAAATATGGCCTGGAAAGTTTTGAAGCTCACAAGGTGGCATTGTTTGATGCTACGAGAAAGATGATGGAGGCAGAAATTGTGTCCATTCCCAACGGCATCTATCATGGCGAGGGGATGATCTATTATGATGGGCACAATGAGGGCAGTGAATTTACGATCAGGGTGGAAATTACCGTCGAAGACAAGCGTATCAAGTTTGATTATTCAGCCACCGATGCCCAGACCGACGGTTTCGTCAACGGCACATTCACTTCCAGTGCTTCCGCGACAATATTGACTTTCCTGCAGATGGTTAACCCCAATATGCCTCATAATGAGGGCATGGTTCGACCGATTGAAATGATTATTCCGGAAGGAACCGTGCTGAATGCGTCTTATCCCAAGGCCACCACTTTCGGCAATCATCTCTGCCCTCCCAATGCCGATGCTATTATCCGTGCCCTGGCGCCGGTAATTCCGGACCGTATTACTGCCGGGTGGAATAACCTTTTGTGTTCACTGACAACTGGTCTGGATGAAGAAAAGGGTGATAAATACGTCGATATAGGTTTTATGGGTCTGAAGGGCGGTTCGGGTGCGATGAAGGGGACCGATGGCTACGACCATATTGGTATGATTGATGCATCCGGTGGTGTGCTTGCCCAGGATTACGAGATGTTTGAGCAGCAAACCCCCCACCGGCTGTTAATGCACGAATATAGCCAGGATTCAGCTGGTGCGGGGCAGTGGCGGGGAGGACTGGGGGTTGAGACAAAATATATCCTGGGTTCGCATGATACCCAGTTTGTCACCTTTGGTGACGGCGATTTCGAACCGGCTTTTGGGCTGTTTGGTGGCGGTGAGGGTACTTTAAACTCAATCACGCTGACCTATCCCGATGGAACAAAGCAGGTGCCCAATAACAAGGATTTAATCGCCGGTGTGCCGAAGGGAACCTTGTTTCATCAACTAGCCGGTGGTGGCGGTGGCTATGGCGACCCGTTGAAGCGTGACCGCGAATTGCTCAGACAGGAAATACGCAATGGCGTCATTTCCAGCGAAGCAGCTCGACGGGATTATGGCCTTGAAGAAGAGGAGCAGTAAGACACCTCGATGGATTTTACCCTTAGTGAAGAACAACGTGCTATCAAGGATACTTTCGCCCGGTTCAGCGATGAGCGTATTGCACCTCAGGCAGCAAGTCTTGATGAGGCACATGCTTATCCACGTGCGCTGATCAACGAATTGTGTGAACTGGGCTTTGCCGGTATGCGATATTCGCAGGATGAAGGCGGCTCCGGAGTTGATCTGGTCAGCTTTTGTCTGGCTCTTGCCGAAATTGCGCGTGGCTCGATGTCGGTGGCCGGTTGCATTGCCATGCAGTCCCTGATGGGAACCAAGTTTCTGGCTATGTTAGGAAACGATGACATCAGACGACGACTGTTTCGTCCGGCGCTGAGGGGCGAAAAAATCGGTGCCATCTGCATGACCGAGCCGGATGCCGGCAGTAATTTGGGGGCAATGTCGAGCAATGCGCGCAAGGTTGATGGCGGGTATTTGCTCAATGGTCAGAAAATGTGGGTTACTGCGGCTCCGGTGGCGGATTTTTTCACTGTTTTTGCCAAGTCAGGGGATGAGCAGAAGATAACTATTTTTTTGATTGAGAAGGATTTTGAAGGCCTGCAAATCGGTCGTTCTATTGACAAAATGGGGGTCTGGGCCTTGCCAACATCGGAGGTGGCTTTTTCTGACTGTTTCATTCCAGACAGCCATCGTTTGAGCGAAACCGAGGGCGATGGCGAAAACCACCTACACAAACTGCTAGCGGAAATTCGTATCATCACCGGTGCCATGGCACTTGGTATTGGCCGTGCGGCTTTGGCCGAAGCAGTGCGCTATGCAGGCGAAAGGGTGCAATTTGGCCGGCCGATCAACCGCTTTCAGGCCATACAAATGAAACTCGCGGAGATGGCAACTGACATGGAGGCTGCTTCTCATCTTGTCTCTTATGCGGCCTGGCTGAAAGACAATAATAAACCTCATGCGAAAGAGGCTGCGATGGCCAAATTAAATTCTTCCGAGACAGCGGCAGATGTGTGTGACAAGGCGGCAAGGGTGTTTGCATCTTATGGCTATGCCATGGAATTTCCGGTTCAACGTTATTTGCGCGATGTGCGATTTACACTTATTGGCGGTGGTACAAGTGAATTGTTAAAACTGAACATCGCCCGGGAACTATTATGATGGGCAAAACGCGTAAATTAAGAATTCTGCTGGCAAAACCAGGACTTGATGGCCACGATGTCGGGGCCAAGATTGTCGCGCGCAGTTTGATTGATGCAGGTTTTGAGGTGCGGTATACCGGCTTGCGCCAGAGCCCAGAAGATATTGTTATCGCAGCGCGGGATTTTGAAGCCGATGTCATCGCGCTTTCCATCTTGTCGGGTTCACACTTACCGATATGCACACGATTGAAAGTGTTGATCGATGAGTATCAACTTTCCGATCGTTTGTGGATTGCCGGCGGTAATATCCCGGCAGAAGACCATCAATCATTGCATCAGATCGGTGTGGATGCCGTCTTTAATACCAGCACTTCGCTTAGCGATATTGTCGCCGCCATCAAGGAGAAAGCCAGTGAATACGCGAACTGAGAAAGACGAAGACCGGCGATTTAACGAATCCGGAATTGAAATCAAACCGCTATACACTGAAGCGGAGGTTGCTGCTTCAAAGGTCGAAAATGGCGAGGACGACGATATCGGGGCTCCGGGTCAATACCCGTTCACCCGGGGTATTCACCGCGAAATGTACAGAAAACGTCCTTGGACAATGCGTCAATATACCGGTTTTGGTAATGCGGAGGACACTAACGAGCGTTTCAAATATCTCATTGCCACAGGTAATACCGGACTGAATGTCGCTTTCGATCTGCCCACCCAGTGTGGTTTTGATTCCGATGATGAGATGGCAAAAGGCGAAGTTGGCCGGGTCGGTATGGCGATTGATACGTTGAAAGACATGGAAATTGCTTTTGATGGTATTGATATTCAAAATGTCACGGTATCACTGACGATCAATGGTACTGCTGCGATCATGATTGCCATGTATCTGGTGATGGCTGAAAAGCGCGGGTTCGATCTGAAAGGTTTGCGTGGTACATGTCAGAATGACATTTTGAAAGAATTTGTCGGACGTGGCACCTGGATTTATCCAGTGGAGCCTTCGGTGAGGCTGGTCGCCGACACCATCGAATATTGTGCCCAGAATGCACCTTTATACAGTCCGGTTTCGGTCTGTGGTTATCACATACGTGAATCAGGTGCGACACCGAGCGAAGAAATAGCCCACGCATTTTGTATTGCCAAAGCCTATCTTGACGAAGGGTTGAAGCGCGGTTTGGAAATTGATGCATTTGCCTATCGCATGTCTTTCAATTTTAATATCTTTGGTCAGTTTTTCGAACAGATCTGCAAATTTCGAGCCGGGCGCAGGTTGTGGGCACGTATTTTGAAAAAGCAATATGGGGCAAAAAATGCCAAATCGATGTGGTTACGAATGATTGCCGGTGGGGGCGGGTCTGGCCTGACTATTGAACAACCGGAAAACAACATCGTGCGTGGTGCCTATTATGCTTTGATCAGTGCTCTGTCCGGAGCCCAGACTATCGCTCTTTGCTGTTATGATGAAGCCTATACAATACCCTCGCCAAAAGCCCAGCGTTTGTCGCTTCGCACCATGCAAATTCTGATTGAGGAAATGGGCCTGACAGATACAGTCGACCCGTTGGCGGGTTCTTATTATGTTGAAACGCTGACCAATCAGTTGGAAACGGAAATCATCCGGATCATGGACGATGTTGAAAAGCGTGGCGGGATCATCAAACTGATCAGCAACGGGGAAATTCAGGCGCATGTTTCCAAGGGGGCATATGAACACCAAAAGCAGCTGGAAAGTGGTGAATTTCGCAAAGTTGGGGTCAATTGTCACGAAATTGAGGAAGAGGATCAAGTTGTTGAAATGCATCCCTATAAAATCGAAGATGTTGAAAAACAGGAAGCCAGACTGAAGAAAGTGAAGCAGCAGCGCGACCCGGCCGTTATTGGTAAAGCACTGGAAAATCTGGGAAAGGCAGCCAACGGCACCGAAAACATTATGCCTTTCCTGATAGAGGCGGTGAAGGCCTATGCAACAGTTGGTGAAATGAACCAGGTCCTTACTTCAGTATTTGGTCGTTACCGAGAACCCGATATTTTTAAGGAACATGCCAATGTTGCCGCAGAATAAAGTCCCACTGGAAATAGCCGAATATGTTAATGCCAGTTCCCTGGAAATGGCACTTGAGGCGCTGGCAGATGGCCAAGGAACAGCTTTTGCCGGCGGTAGTGATCTTTGGGCGCAGAAAGACAATGGAAATGGCCGGATAAGATCGCGGCTGGTTAATCTCAACCGGGTAAGTGAACTTCGCGGAATTGGCGAAAGCAACGGAATTGTTCGCATTGGTGCGTTGACCAGCGTGAGCGAAATACTGGAAAGTGAAGTGTTGGTAAAATATGCACCATTGTTGCAGAGAGCTGCCGATCATTTTGCCAGCAATCAAATCCGCAATGTCGCGACAATTGGCGGCAATATTGCAAATGCATCTCCCGCGGCAGATATTGTTCTGCCATTGATGGGGTTGGGTAGTGAAATCGAGATTTGCTCGAAGGGTGAGCAGCCTCGCAATTTGGCGCTGACTGATTTTTTTACCGGACCGGGTGAAACCAAACTTGAATCGAGCGAATTGATAAGTGCGATCTCATTCAAAACCCCAGACAGCGATTTTCATGGTACATTTTGTAAATCGGGTCCGCGTCCAGCACTGGAAATTTCGATTGTGGCCATGTGTCTGGCCGGGAACCTGAGAAATGGAACATTGGATAATTCGCGCCTGATTTTTGGCGCGGTCGGGCCTACCCCTATGCGTTGTACCGGCACTGAAGCCTTGATCGACAGTCGCCCAATTGATGATGAACTGATAGGGGAGGCACTTGATATCATGGAGGGTGAAATATCGCCAATAGATGATTTTCGGGCCAGCAAATGGTATCGCATCCAAATGGCCAGAACGTTTCTGGAACAGGAGTTGAATGCATGTTGCTCAAGGTAAATATCAGTCTGATGCTGAATGCAATCAAGGTAGAAGCAAGTGTAGGTGTGATGGAGTCAGCGTTGGAAATGCTCCGCCGGGAATTTGACCTCGGCGGTGCCAAACTTGCCTGTGGTGAAGGTGAATGCGGTGCTTGCACAATCATTGTTGATGGGCGATCACGCAATTCCTGCCTGGTGCCTGCTGTTGATCTGGATGGGCGAGAAGTT
>JAAENI010000550.1 GCA_024224595.1 Hyphomicrobiales bacterium | reverse complement strand
TTCGTGAAGAAATGAGATCATGCTCGATTTCAGCGGCCATGGAAAAGGCCATGGCAATAATTTTACTCTGGATCGTATCGTCAAGCCGCCAGTTGCCCTTGAGCGCATGGATACAGATACCCTTTTGGCAGGCCATTGAGAAACAGCTTAACAAGGTTGAACTATCAAACCGTTTCACCCGCGCTGTCGCTGTTGGAAATCCGCGTGAATTCACGCAAACCGAAAAAGAAGAACAGGAAATCGCCGAAGGCTGCAACCGCTTGATCAAGAACAGCATCATCTGCTGGAACTACCTCTATCTCAACCGCCAGCTCGACAAGCTTACCGACCCGCCAGCCAAGGAAAATCTGCTGCGCATGATCAGTACCCACTCACCGATGTCATGGGCACACATCAACATGCTGGGCGAATATGACTTCTCCGACGAAAAACTCCAGGATTCCGTAGGTATTCTCCCCCTGAAATCAGCTGCCTGAGAATGAGAAATTTCAGGGGAAGCCAAAACAAAAATTCTCTCGTAAAATCAAAGTGCTTCAAAATTTCCTATGTCGCACTTTGTACCTTTGTGCAAACGGACCCAATGTTGTTGTTCCATTCCTGAAACTGGCAAAGTATGCAATTGAAGACCAACAAACCCGTGCAGACTTTGTCAACGAGCCAACCAGGGCTCCGCAGAAGCGTTTTAAGGGCTCCAAGGCAATAGACCCGCCAGAAAGAACGAGAAACGTGCTCAGGGGGCTGCTGAGGGCTGCTGTGGTGCAATAATTTACCATA
>JAAENI010000549.1 GCA_024224595.1 Hyphomicrobiales bacterium | reverse complement strand
CATGAATCTACCATATCCTCGGAAAGAGTCGAATCTGGTTCATCTTTCCATGGCCAGGTACCCTTCCGTTCCATATCTTCATAAGTACGTTTGCAGAGTGCCAGATAGCGTTCCAACTGTGGTGATAATTCATTGTGTTTATTGTTCATGAAAGAATTCTAGCGCTGGCTCGTCTTAATAAAAGACGGCCTCGTTTTGGTCCAACGCAACTGGGGCCTACTTGTATCGAGTTTCATTTCCGGTAACCTGATTGAATAAAACACTAGATCACTAATAACACCACTAATTCGCTATGGGTTGTCTACGGAGGGGTTTCACCCCTCCGATATACATATCCCAATAGCGGATTAGTGGTTTTGTGTTCTTTGATGAATATCAAAGTGGCCATAGTGTTGCCGGTCAAAAGTTGCGATTTTCGCAATTCAGGTAGTCTACCGCCACTGGAGTACCGGAGATAAAATCGATGCTGGGATTATCAGTTTAAGCCCCATAATCATGTCACACGCATTTGCGCTTGACCTCAAGGTTGCCCGAAGGAAGTCGGGATTGACCCAACAGGACTGCGCTCATTTATTAGACGTGCATAAAACCAAGATATGCCTGCTTGAGCAAGGCAAAGCTTTGCCGAGCATTCTGGAAATCTGCACGTTATCACTTCTCTACGGGAAATCGTTTGAAAGCCTGTTCGGGAGTATGATGGAAGACGCTCATAGCGTCCTAAAAGACCGGCTTGCCACCTTGCCGGTAGTATCAAAACGGTGGCTTGGTCGTTTTACCCGCCAAAATGCACTGAACCGCCTTGCTGCTCGATTGGATGAAAACACTCCACCGGATCATGGCTCGGCTTAAAGTACTGGCGATAGCCGTCGCCACGGGCCGTATTGGCTATGTGTTCTTTGATGGTGACGTTCTCAAGGACTGGAAGCTGTCCAAGAAAGCCAGCAAATCGCCGACAGAAGCCAAGACATACGTCACAAAACTGATTGCGTTTTTCAAGCCTGACGTAGTGGTGACTGAACGGATTGACAAAAATTCCCGCAAGGGAGATCACGCCAAAAGAATTATTACCACTATTGCTAAGGTGGCAGAAAACCACGAGTTATTGGATGTTTCAGTACCACGCCTGCAAGCTTTCAAGAACAAGTATGAAGAAGCGCGAGAATTAGTATTGCGTTTTCCTGATCTTCGGCCACGGCTCCCCAAGGAACCACGCATCTGGCAGTCAGAACCATTTGGCACCATCTACTTTGAAGCGCTGGCACTGGCGCTGTTGGTCATTGATCGTCGTGTAGCAAATTAGAACCAATTCTAAACTTCAAGAGCATTCGGACATAATAAAGGCGGGTTAGTTACTAACTCGCCTTTTCTTGAATGTTCTTTCTCCCAAGCCAATAGCCGACCGGCGCACCCAGTCACCCTTGGGGCGAAACGAAGTGGAGCACGGCAACGCCGTTGACTGGGTAAGCTGGTTGGCTCAAATCAAAGAGAGAGTTCCATTCATCTCTTGGCAAGCGGAGCGCGGCAGGCGTCAGGGATCAAGCCCGTATGGCCAAGACTGGCTGTCGCGAAGCGACAGACTGGCTTGGTTCGCGCGAGCCCGATCCGCGCCAGCGGAGACGCAAAAACATCAATAAAACAATGTAATCGAGTACACCAAATCACGATTTGACAAATGAACGCCTGATTTTTACCGCATCCTTTCTGGTGCACACATGCAATTTGAGATTGGGAATACCCCAGTGTTTCTTGAATGCGCCGGATTTGATCAAGGCATTATAGGCCGCTTGTTTTCGCAACAGACTGGATTTTCTGACTGACCGGCGCTTTCTGGGGCTGGTATTCTCACACTCTAAAGCCCAAAAGCGATACCGTTTTTCGCCTTCAATGAAGTATTCGATTCCATATAATGCATCAGGAATGATATGGGTTTTCCATGGTGATTTGATATTGGGAAATGCAGCATTAGGTTGAATGGTAACTGGAACCGATAGTGGATTAGGAGCTGCCTTGGTGGTTTCTGTCGCACGGGCCAATATTTCATCTATGCAGACAAAACGTTGGGCAGGTGTTGCGATGGTAGCTAATTCGGTATCAACCAACACATCCACAATCATCATGGCGTGATCAAATTGTACATTTCTGCCAGCTCGTTTTTGGCGAGATAGTGTTGTGGCTCTCTGCGGCAACTGGTTTCGACTTTCCAGAAACCCCAGACCCTTAATTGTCAGTTCATAAATCATTGGCGTGCATCTTGCATCAAAATGCTGCCATTGCGCTTTTGGTCGGTCAATGAGGCCTGTTTCATGAAAAAGGTCGCCAAGGCGTTCGATGAAGCGTTTTTCAGACTTTGGTTTCAGGAATAAAATCAGCTGTGGCGCGCGGAGATAGCGGTATCGGTACAACCAGCGCAAGATATCAATATCTCGTTCAGTGATAACCAACCGCTTGCCGCTGGGAGTGCGTTTGAAACGGGATCGGCGGCCCAATGTGTCTATATTCATGAGTTTCTCCAATACTGGAGAAACTATTCAGAAATTTGGTTTGAAATCCACGGTTGTTATGGATGACTATGTGGAGTTAAGGCATTTAACGGTAGGCTATGTTCAATTATCAACTTTTGCTACAAATATCGTTTACTATATCTTTGAACATCCCAATTGGTCATTCCCATCTGGTCGGCTCACCATCATCAATTTCGGAATCATCATTGGGCTGCGTTGCGGTGTCTGAATCAACATCGTCCGCTACGTCCTCTTTTGTCTGCCCTCTGTTGATCTCGGTGTAATGCACAGCATATTGTTCACGCATGGCCTCACGTTGCATTTGAAGCTCAGTATCGCTCAATCGATCATGGTTTTCCATCTTCCCAGCTTCGATTGAAATCGACACCGCATGCCGCGTTGAACCTTTAACAAAGGCAGCAAATGATAGTTTGTCCTGACCTTCAACAAACCCCGGATCAGTGCGTAATTCAGCCGCCATCGCCCGAGCATCCTTGGCCGAAACACCACCAGCAAATTTAGTGGATGTATTGGCAGACATGGCTTCTTGCAGTTTGGTGTCCAACTGGCCAAGAAACTGATGGGCCAACACCATTCCGATATTGTACTTGCGGGCCTGACTTAGGATAATACCAATATTCCGATCAAAATAATCATTGGCCT
>JAAENI010000548.1 GCA_024224595.1 Hyphomicrobiales bacterium | reverse complement strand
TTTGTTCAACCAGCAGAATGGAAACACCGCGTTTCGCTATTTGTTCAAGTAATTCACCCACCTGTTCGACAACTTTGGGTGCTAATCCTTCGGTGGGTTCATCAATCATAATTAGTGATGGATCCCCCATTAATGTCCGGCAAATCGTCAACATCTGCTTTTCCCCGCCTGAAAGTACAGAAGCTTCAACATCAGCTCGCTCCCTCAGATTGGAAAACAAATCAAACATATCTTCAATCGACCATCGGCTATCCGACTCTTTTTGGCCAGGCTTTAGTCCCAGTATCAGGTTTTGCCGGGTGGTCAAACCGGGGAAAATGTCGCGGTTCTCCGGAACATACCCAATACCCGCCATAGCTATTTCAAATGGTTTTTTACCAACCAACTCCTGTCCATGAAATTTCACCGATCCTATTGGAGCAACTTCACCCATAATCGCCTTGCAAGTCGTCGAACGTCCCACACCGTTTCGACCCAGGAGTGAAACAATCTCACCCTCGCCCATTGAGAGGTTTACGCCTTGCAGGATATGGCTTTTACCGTAATAAGCATGAAGATCGGTTACTTCGAGCAATTGAGCGCCTCACTTAATATGTTGATAACCCGGTTTTCTAATGTTCTGCATCAGCAGCAGACCCAAGATAGGCTTCCTGAACTTTTGCATCAGCACGAACATTCTCAGGCGTGTCACTTGCTATGATTTCTCCGTAGACCAGCACAGATATTATATCGGCAAGATCAAAAACTACCCCCATGTCATGTTCAACCATGACCAGCGTTTTGTTTTCAGTTACACCCCGGATCAGCTCGACCATATAATCAGTTTCCGAATGACTCATTCCCGCCGTTGGCTCATCCAGCATGATAATATCAGCCCCACCTGCAATTGTGATGCCAATTTCCAAAGCCCGCTGCTCCGCATAAGTCAAGACGCCAGCAATATCATTGCGTTTGGAACTCATGTTGATCTGTTCCAGAATTTCATCCGTGCGTTCAGTAAGCCTCGGTTGCCGATTGACCAGTGTCCAAAACGAATACTTGTATCCCATAGTCCATAACAAACCACATCGAATATTCTCAAAAACAGTCATTTTTGGAAAGATGTTGGTGATTTGAAAACTGCGACTCAACCCGCGACGGCTAATATCGAACGGCTTCAAATTCTCAACAGGCTCCCCATGCATTTTTATCGAGCCGCCGCTGACGCGTAACTTGCCGGTAATCAGGTTAAATAACGTAGATTTCCCCGCGCCATTGGGTCCGATAATCGCATGGCGTTCACCTTTTACTACGTTCAGATCAACACCGCGGATAATCTCAGCAAGGCCAAAGCTTTTTCTTAAATTCTGCAATTCTATCGCCGGCTTGTTCAAACTCTGGGCTCCACATAGTTCGCTTCATCCCAGGATTCATTTAACCCCGGCGCAATCCTCCTGATCATCCATCCACTGCCAATACTCAATACAATTACAATCATCCAAGGTAGAAAGCTGTGCGAATTAAAACCAATACCGAACAGGCTCATCTGTTCCTCACCGATTGCTGCGTGTTTAGCATGAAAGGCGATTTCCAACAGCGAAGACAAAGATAATACACAAACAACAGCCGGAACAACCATATGCAAATAGGGCCTAAAAAGTATCGATATCTTACCCAACTTGTAGGGTTGTAAATGTATTGCAATCAATCCTGTCAGACCAAAGGGAAAAAACATCACTGTCAGCACAAACAATGTCCCCAGATACAATTGCCAGATTTCCGTATATAGGCTCAACACTGTTTGCAGCAATGTGAAAACAATTGCTCCGATAATTGGCCCTACAAAAAATCCGACACCACCCAGGAAAGTTATCAGCAAAATACTTCCCGAAGTTGCCAAGTTGAGGTTTTCCTCGGTCAGGATTTCATAATTTATCGCAAACAGTCCGCCAGCTATACCCGCAAAGAAGCCCGATGCACAAAATGAAATAAACCGGACATTACGCTGGGAATAACCCAAAAATTCCGCTCGTTCCTCATTATCACGGACTGCATTGGCAATACGACCGATTGGCGTGCGGGAAAACAGGAACATTGCAAGTGCTGATATTACCAGCCAGGTCGCTGTCAGGTAATAGACCTCTATCTGGGATGCAAAATCCAGTCCAAATGTGCTTGGGCCCATAGTTCTGTCGCCGCCAATGCCTTCCTCGCCTCCAAAAAAAGCGACAACAATGATCGAACTGGCAGCGATCAATTCACCCACGCCAAGGGAAATCATGGCAAAAACTGTACCGGCGCGACTCGTCGAAAATGAACCAATGAACATGGCTGATATCAGACCGAATAGACCACCGAATAGAGGTAAAAATGGCAGAGGTAACCACAAATTGTCATACTCAATCATATTCATCAGATGAACACAGAAGAAACCGCCAATTCCCATATAAACCGCATGTCCAAAGGACAGCATTCCACCTTGCCCCAGCAACATATTATAGGCCAGCGCAAATATGATGGTAATCGCCATTTGGTTCATGATCGTCAGAGCAGAACCTGAGGTAAAAATCAGGGGCAGTATCAGCAAAAATACAATTGCAAGAATCCACGGTGTAATTTGCGACGCACTAATCCAGGGTGCAGTAGTATTTGATTCTGCAGAAACTTTTTTCACTACACTCATGTTTCACGTTTCCCAAACAAACCCTGTGGACGGATTGCCAATACAAGAACCATAAGCAGAAAAGGCAAAATTGGACCAATCTGTGAAACAGTGAGAGTCCACAAATCCCTGAAAGCGCCATCATCAATATTTACCGGTTTTGAGAACCCGATCGACATCAATACATCGCCAATGACAATATTATATGAGGCCGCAAAGGTTTGTAACCAGCCGATAAGAAGTGAAGCTACTAATGCGCCCCATAAAGAGCCTAGTCCACCAATTACGATCGTAACAAAAACAATACTGCCCAGCACTGCCGCCATCCCGGGAAACGTGCCAAGAACCGGGCCAGCAATCACTCCGGCCAGACCGGCCAAAGCGGTTCCCACACCAAATACACCCATAAATACCAATGGGACGTTGTGGCCAAGATTTTGCACTGTATTTGGATAACTCAGTGCGGCTTGAATAATCATACCAACACGTGTGCGTGTCAAAATGTATAACAGCACCAGAAAGACCGCCATCGCCATAAAAATCATAAATACTTTGTAGGCTGGAAAGGCGTTTCCTGCGATAGTGAAGGCTGTGAAATCTAGGATATGAGGTTCATCATAGGCCATCTGATTTTTACCAAAGAAAAACTGAACAACTTCTTCAATCAGCAACGCAAGGCCAAATGTGAAGATCAATTCGGGAACATGGCCGTATTGATGAACTCTTCGCAAACCATACCGCTCAACCAATGCACCTGCGATACCCACAAGGACAGGTGCGATAACCAAACCAGGCCAGAAACCGGTATATGTACTTATTTTGTAAGCAAAATATGCACCCAGCATATAAAAACTTGCATGGGCAAAATTCAAAACACCCATCATTGAAAAAATCAACGTTAAGCCACTACACAACATAAACAGCAGTAAACCGGTGACCAACCCGTCTAGTATATTTACAAAAAATAATTCCATGGAAGACCTGTAACAAAGGTACAAATTCAACGCAAAATAGGGGTAATCTGTTCCTTGATTTCCTGCAGGAGAGGTATTGCGCTAAGTTTTGAAGCGCGGCAGGCAAACAATACCTGCCGCACATCTGGTATTGACTACCCGGTTAAGGGCGCTTCATTTTACAAGTCGTTGGAGAATCCATTGCGGCATTGACAACAGTATTTTCTTTTACCAATCCATAGGCTGAATTATCCAGCGCATGAGTGATATTTTCATCAGTATGCGCCTGAATGTGAACATTCTGAATCGCCTGATGATCGGATGCACGCATCTTCACTTTGCCACCCCAGATAGAGTTATGTTCCATACCTTCAAGAGCATAAGCCACTTTGATGACATCTGTAGAGCCTGCCTTATCAATCGCCTTGGCTAACATTTCCGCAGCATTGGCAATGCGTGCCTGGGATATGTCGTGGTCGGGGTATTTGGCTTCAAATCCATTAATATAGTCAGATGTTCTGGCAGATGCAGGTGGATTAATTGCACCTTCTGCGACTAGTCGAATCACGCCTTTGCCTTCAGCTCCAAATGTTTTTGTAATACCATTTGATGCCGCATAATATGTAAATATCGGACCTTTATAACCAGCCTGAATGATTGCCTTACCCAGACCAACCATGTCAGAGCCCCAGTTTCCGGTAATAACCGCATCAGCTTTAGAAGCCATAATTTTCCGGGCATATGGTGTGAAATCTTTCACTTTGCCAATAGGATGCAATTCGTTACCGACAACCTTTGCGTTAGGCATTTTCTTGCCGATATTGCGAACCGCAGCAGCTGCTACCGCTTTACCAAATGAATAGTCCTGGCCAATGATATACACATTTTTGATACCGTCATCCTTTGCAAGAATGTCGGTCAACGCATCCATTTTGATATCCGCATTCGCATCAAATCTGAAATGCCAAAAATTACATTTATCATTAGTCAACGCAGGATCAACAGCTGAGTAATTGAGGAATAGCACCCGTTTGTCCGGATTACGTTTGTTGTGTTTTTTGATTGCGCTGGTCAACGCGTTGGCAACGCCAGAACTATTACCCTGAGCAACAAAGCGAATTCCCTGATCAATGGCGACTTGCAATTGAATTAGCGATTCTTTCGGGCTGATTTTATTGTCAAATGCAACAATCTCAAATTTTCTGCCTCCCAACACTCCACCCTGCTCATTCACAAGCTTTTCGGCAGCAAATTTCCACTCGGCCAGACCATTGGTTCCGGTAGTGGCAACTGGTCCTGAAAGTGGGTCAATAAATGCAATCTTGACGCTATCCGCCGCATATGCCACACCTCCCAGCAAGCCCGTCATGATAGTTCCTAAAATCATTCCTTTGATCTTACTCATTAAATTTCCTCCCGGTTCTCAAAATTTTACGGTTCCACCCTATGCTCACAATTAAGCAAACAGCTTGAACGCTATGTTTACATTAAAATGTAATTTCACATAAATAGCAATTGAGTTCTGTATTTCAATCCAGGTCATCTTATTCTATCAGCGCCGCATGCACTAGTGCTTTAAGCTCGGCGCGGCAGGCATAAGTACTGGAAGGAATAAGTTGAGTGAAAAATATGACACTCAATTGCTCAACCGGATCGAGCCAGAAAAATGTACTCGCTAATCCGCCCCAGCTGTAATCACCAACTGATCCAAGGGTACGGGTGCGCGCCGGATCAAGCACAATTGAACCACCTATTCCAAACCCCACACCTTCCATTGGCTGTTCTGCGAATGATTTTGGACCCATTGAAGAAATATCGCCAGGCAAATGATTCCTCCGCATAAAATTCAATGTGCGAGGAGAGATTATTCGCGTGCCATCTTTACAACCGCCCTGACGAAGAAGTTCGGTAAACTTGTAATAATCGCCGAGTGTGGAAACTAACCCGCCTCCCCCAGATAAAGTATCAACCCGATCCTCATGAAATATGCTGTCTTTAGCTCTGTCACAAAGTTTTAAACTGGTTTCAGCACTGTATTCAAAACAATCAGCAAACCGGTTCTGTTGCAATTTCGATACGCTAAATCCGGTATCCTCCATGCCAAGAGGGTCAAAGATATGTTTTTGAAAAAAATCATCCAATTGCCTGCCGGAAATTTCTTCCACCAACACCCCCAGGATATCAATGCCAACGGAGTATTCCCACCCGGTCCCAGGTTGAAAGGCCAGCGGCATTTGCGCTACCTTTTTCGCCATTTGCCTATGTCCACCTGCATCAGAATAGAAATCAATTCCGCTCTCCAGATAACCTGAGGCCAGAAGACCGGGATTAAAACCATAAGTCAGTCCACTGGTATGCGTCAGCAACTGATGGATGGTAGGCGTTGGCGAAGGTTCAAATTGCTTCAGGGATTTGGCACCAGCAATTAAAGCACTGCAATCTGAAAATTCGGGTAAGTAGGTATCTATCGGGGCATCGAGATTAAACAAACCCTGTTCATGCAACATCATAACAGCTAGCGAAGTCATTGGTTTGGTCATCGAATAGATACGTACCAGTGTATCAATCTCAAATGGCAAATCGTCTGCCAGAGAACGCTTGCCGCATGATGACAAATGGGCAATTTCGCCGTTTCTCGCCACCAGAACAGAGGAGCCGGCGAATTTTTCTTCACTGACATAGCAATGCATCCATCTATCGATATTTTTTAATCGACCAGCATCAAAACCAATTCGGCCTGGATCGGTAATTACCTTCATTGTAACTCTTGTTGTTGTGAAATTCGCTTCAAATTTATGTTGGTAAACTATATCAGACGCAAGATTAAAACTACCCACCAATTCATAGCAATCATATTTGCTTCGAAATTCTTGTTCCTCTAGAATTTCAGCTGTTGCCGGAAAACAGTCAGGATAATGATAAATGAAATCTGAGGACACAGTCGCAAAACCAGTAATGTTAATTGTTGGAGCGGGTGATTACATTGGTTCAGCCATCGCAAAACGCTTTGCAGTGGGTGGCTATACCGTTTGTGTTGGTCGCCGGAACGAAGAAAAACTATTACCATTGGTCGATGATGTCAGAAATTCAGGCGACGTCATTCATCCATTTAGGCTTGATGCTCGTGACGAGACCCAGGTAAAACAACTCTTTAGCAATATCGAAAAAAATATTGGCCCGCTTGATCTGGTAGTTTGCAATGTCGGCGGAAATGTAAAATTCCCCATACGCGAAACGACTTCGAGAGTTTTTCGAAAGGTATGGGAAATGGCCTGTTTTTCAGGTTTTCTATGCGCTCGTCAAGCGGCGGAGTATATGGTGCCGCGAAAATACGGTTCAATATTTTTTACGGGCGCCACTGCCAGCCTTCGTGGTGGAAATGGATTTGCAGCTTTTGCCAGTGCCAAATTCGCCACGCGTGCTCTCGCTCAGTCAATGGCTCGTGAACTGGGCCCCCAAGGTATTCATGTCGCTCATCTAATCATTGATGGCGGCGTCGATACACAATGGGTCAGAGATCGTATCGTTAAAAATTTGGGCGAGGAAGCACTCGCGGATCTTCACCGTGATCAATTAGTCAAACCCGACGCAATTGCAGAAACCTACTGGCAACTCCATCATCAACACCCCAGTTGCTGGACACAGGAATTGGATGTTCGACCCTTTATGGAGCCTTGGTAAAGATATCATTGACGGTTGCTGCACTCTGGGTCATGACTAAAAATACGTACTCAGACTATCCACCCGGGAATACAAGCATGATCAAAGTCCACCACCTTAACAATTCGCGTTCACAACGCATTTTATGGTTACTCGAGGAATTGCAGCTGGACTATGAAATAATCCACTATCAAAGGGATCAAAAAACCCGTTTGGCGCCACCAGAACTCACTGGGATTCATCCTTTGGGCAAATCCCCCGTAATTGAAGATGAATATCTCAAGCTACATGAATCGGGTGCGATTACCAGTTACTTGATACAAGCCTATGGTGATGGTCGCATGGCTCCTAAAG
>JAAENI010000547.1 GCA_024224595.1 Hyphomicrobiales bacterium | reverse complement strand
CACACCAGTGCGATAAAACCGCTACGAGAGCCGGTGTAGAAAATCACGATAATAAACAAAACTAGCAGTCCAAAGATGGCGATTTTTTGCCAGCGTTTTTTGGCGAATACTGTGAGCGGCAGTAGCATAGGAATGAAGGTGTTGGTGGTCGCTGCCAGGCTGTTGGGCTCTGACAAAGTTTGGTTAATGCTAGTCATTCTCCATGTTCCCATTCGAGAAACACCTCGGCCAAGAAAATATTCGCGGAGTGAGTGTGCTTCGTAGATACCGGCAATGACAACAAAGGCGATAATCAGGGTTCGAAAATCTTCCGCTCGATGGACCGAAGTCATGACCAATATATAGAAGACTAATAGTTTCAACCAATCTTGTATGCCAAGATTTTCGAATCCGACGTAATCGCTGAATATGGTGGACACCACAACCGAAGTTGCAAAAGCGAATATGCCAAAGTTGATTTTATTGGATGTCCAACTTTTCTGAGCCAGCAATGCCCAATAGACAATGGTGACTAACATATAGACGCGTTCCACACGCAATGCTGCTAACCATTCCCAGATCTCAAATGGGCGATGGATGAACAGATACATGTAGCCAATTAACAGCCAGATCATGAAGAGTGTCTGCCTGAAATTGCGTTGGTGAATTTATTCATGTACATCTGAAATATTTTGATACAGCTCGATGTGAAGTTTTGCAATGCGATTGATATCATAGACAGCTCTTGCCTCGCGATAGGCTGTTTTCGCTAAATCCGCTGCCAATTGAGTGTCGTTTAGTAATAGTTTGATGCCGTCGGCCAATTCCGCAGTTGATTCGGGGCCTACTAAGATTCCAGACTGCCGGTTTTGAATCAGTTCTGGAATGCCACCAACATTGGTCGCGACAATCGGGCGGCCGGCGACCATATACTCGAGGATTGCATT
>JAAENI010000546.1 GCA_024224595.1 Hyphomicrobiales bacterium | reverse complement strand
CGGACTTGCACAATCACTGTTAACAAAACTGGATATTGGCCCGATTTTTCGTTCATTTTCGTTAAATATTCCCGATATTCGCCTCAAATGATCGAAATATCGACCTCAATTCCAGTTCTGTTCTCAATAATTGCTCAAGTCTGACAGCCTGCTAGCGGATCGGATTTATTATTGCTCGGCATTTGGTGATTTGCGAAATGCTTCCGTGTAAACAAGAAACGGTCTAACGAACTCTATGAAGAGCGATATCAAACAAAAACGGCGCCACCAGAATTGGCAGCGCCGTTAGAACTTGGTATTCAGTCAATATTAGTCGCGGTTGCCAAACAGGCTGAGCAACATCATGAACATATTGATGAAGTTCAGGTAAAGTGACAGAGCTCCCATAAGTGTAGCTCTGCTCATGGCAGCTGTGTTACCGGCAACATAATCATATTGCAGTTTCAGACGCTGTGTATCATAGGCTGTCAGACCCGCAAAAATCAAAACACCGATTACCGAGATAGCAAATTGCATCGCGGATGACTGCATGAAGATATTGACGACACTGGCGATAATAAGCCCAAACAGACCCATCATCAGGAATGATCCCATTCCGGTCAGATTGCGCTGGGTGGTATATCCATACAGGCTTAGTGCACCAAAAGACGCCGCAGTGATGAAAAATACCTGAACAATACTGGCGCTGGTATAGACCATGAATATCGAAGAGATCGAGATACCCATTACTGCGGAAAAAGCCCAGTAAATCGCCTGTGCAGACGAGGTGCTCAATTTATTGATGCCAAAAGATAAAATCAGCACAAATGCCAACGGTGCAAACATGACAACGTAGCGCAGCGGGCTGAAATACAGCATTTGGAGGAATGCCTGATTTGTCGAGGCATAATAGGCTGTACCCATTGCCGCAACACCGGTAACCGCCAGGGCAAGTGCCATGTAATTATAGATGCCCAGCATATAAGAACGCAAACCCTGGTCATATTCAGCAGATGATTGAGCTGCTGTTGTGCCAAAGCGGGCTTGTTGATCGCGATAGTCCGCCATTATAGAATCTCTTTCGGTTAGTTTGGCGCAAAGTGATTTGCGCACAATAAATCTGGCGTTGTCGTTATGAAACACCACATTGCTAATATGTGATCTATTTGTGGAAACAACAAGGCCTTTTTGCTTTTTATTAGCAACAATTTCATCTAAAATGGTATCTCAAGCGCTTGTTTAAACAAACATACTTAATTTTCGTGCGATTAATACCGTATATCGGTTTTTCTGATAACAATATGCCTAGGCTATTTACTGCAATTAAGGTTCCAGATCAGGCTGCCCAATTTCTGGCGCTTAAAAAGGGCAAACTCAATAATGCGCGCTGGATTGATCAGGAAGACTATCATATTACCTTGAGCTTTCTCGGCGATATTAGCGATCTGGAAGCGGAAAAAGCTGCCGACAAATTGGAAGAAATCCGACATAAACCATTCGAAATCTGTATTGATTGTATGGATGTGTTCGGCTCAAAGCGGCCCAGAACTTTGTTTGCCGGCGTTCGTTGTGATGAGGCACTGGTAAATCTGCAGGCCAAACATAACCGGGCGATGACACAGGTTGGACTGAAATTGCAGGCGCGAAAGTATGCACCCCATGTCACGCTCGCAAGATTGAGTAGTGTTAAACCTGGTGATGTACCGCATTTTATGGGTCAAAGCGGAGAGTTTCGTCCGCTGGTTTTTGCAGTGAATGGATATGCGCTGTTTTCTGCACGAAATTCAACCGGTGGTGGACCATATCTTGTTGAGCAGGAATTTGATTTTTAACGAGAATGGCGAGAGTTTTAATTTGTCAGAGCGCAACACTTTGATCCTGGTGCATCCGCATGCAAACTTAAAGACGAATTCGTCGACAATGAGCCATGTTTTTCGATCCCAAAATGGTTGATTTTCATAAACTCGCGCATCGATAAAACCGACAGTGTTGGATGCTTTTTATTGAAACTGCGCCCTTCAAATTATCAGCAAGGACTTAAAAATGACTATTGTTTCAGCACGCTGGAGCGTCTACCTTCACTCTCAGGCCGAGCGCACTGGGCAACAGGGGTGCACATTTGAAGGAGTTTGACCTATTCCGTTGACATCTAGAGAACGCGTACTGGCAACGCTTAATCATGAAGAGCCTGACAGGGTGCCAATAGTTATCGGTGTTTCCAACGCTACCGGCATCAAGATGAAGCCGTACCAGAAAATTAAGGAAATTACCGGGGTCGAGGCACCAGACAATTATTTGTACCAGTGGCCAGAACTGGGAACGGCACAAATTGACGAGGCCACGATGCACAGGTTGCATAGTGATGTACGTGGTGTGACCGACCTCGAACCTCGCCATATTCTGGCCGCCAACCGCCAGCGCCCTGCGCATTCCAACTATATCGACAGCTGGGGGAGCGGAGCCATGGAGATCGCGCCGGAAGAATGGTTCCCTGGGATCCACCCTTTGCTGAATGCGACTACCATAGAAGAAATTGAAAATTACGCCGGCTGGCCTGACATGAGCGACCCGACCCGGGTCGCTCATGTGTCTGAGGTTGCGCGCAAGCTGGCCTCCACAAACGAATATGCCATTTTGGCCACGCCCTGGCTGCTTTTCCCATTTGAGCGTGCCTATGCGATGCAAGGACTTGAGAATTTCCTGCTCAATATGGGCCTGCACCCGGATTTTGCCGTGGCACTGCTGAAAAAGAACGCCGAACAATGCAAGACCCTGATGGCAGCATTCCTTAGCCAGCTTGGGGAAAACGTGGATATCATCAAAATCGGCGATGATCTGGGAACTCAGGAGAGCCTGATGATTTCTCCCAAAATGTATCGCAAGATGCTAAAACCCATCCACGCAGACTTTATCAGTTTCATCAAGGAGCGCACCCATGCAAAGGTTTTTTTCCACACCGATGGTGACGTCGAACCGCTAATTGAAGATTTTATTGAGATTGGCGTCGATATTCTGAACCCGATCCAGACATCGGCAGGCAAGATGGCTGATCTAAAATCACTCAAGTCAAAATACGGTGACAGAATCGTGTTTTGTGGTGCCATTGACACGCACCGCGTATTACCCTTTGGCACGCCTGACGATGTTCGGGAGGAAGTAAAACGCGTCATCAAAACACTTGGACCTGGCGGCGGCTTTATGCTGGGTGCTGTCCATACGATTATGAATGATGTACCTGCCCAAAACGTGCTGGCAATGGTCGACGCGGTCGAGGAGTTCGGTCAATATCCGCTTTAGATCACGTTAACAGTGCAAGAGCGAATATCATTGTCTTGTTGTGCGTTAGAGCCTTTCGACCACTTTTCGAATGACCTGCCACTCTTCCTCGATTGATCCCGAATGCCGTGTCCTGCCAGCACGCCTGTACCAATACCCGGCATTCGCATCATCACCCTCGATGCGATGAACCAGAGCATGAACCCAGTCGTAAAGTGTGGAACCCTCGTGCTCCTGACATATTTGATGAGCCTGTTCCATCTGGATGCCTGGTTGGAAATCTCCTTTTTTCAGCAATTCGAGTGATATAAGGAGTTGTTCGCGGGACATATTTTTCGCCTTATTCTATTGCACAGCATATATAACGATTTACGGCAGGGTAACAATTTTTGCTGCAATTGCCATGCCTTGATCAACTGCATACATCTACGAGCGTCTGTAAGAACGGTGCTCAATTGTCGCTCGGTCAAAATGGGATAAAACGTAGCCGGATT
>JAAENI010000545.1 GCA_024224595.1 Hyphomicrobiales bacterium | reverse complement strand
CTCCGGACCGCAGAGTTTTTCGTATTTGCTGTATTCACGTACTACGGGGCATGTATCGCGAGTTTTATCAATGTTGTCGCAAAAAGTGTGCCATCCGGAGCATCGGTCACCACGCGTTCATCAGCGTGCCCTGCATGCGACAAGCCAATTCGCCGACTCGACAACTTGCCTTTCATCAGTTACCTCAATCTTGGTGGACGCTGCAGAAATTGCCTGTCCGTAATTCCTGTTCGCTACTTTCTGACTGAGGTTATTGGAGCAATCATATTCGGCTCACTGTTTCTTTTTGAACTCGTAACAGGCGCAGCCAATGTTCCAGAATTCAAACGATACTTTTATACCGGAATCGTTTGGATCATTCTCTATACAAAATGGCCAGTTGTTGGAATCTATTTTTACCACACTGCATTATTCAGCTGCCTGTTGATGCTGTCACTCATGGACATCGACCGACTTCGCTGTCCAAAGTGGCTTTCTGGAATCATGCTCCTTGCCTTTGCCGGGTTATCAATTGGCATCCCCACTCTTCAGCCTGTTAAATTTTATGTGCACCTACGCAGTGATTTTGCCGAAGCTCTACCGCCATCAATGATTCCGATTGTTACCTGTGTAGCAGGCGGCTTGATCGGCTTGTTTCTCACAAGCATCATTCAGTTGTTATGCAGTCGCAGAAAACTCATTCCTCCATGGAGCAATGCATTTTCATTAGCCGGCACCCTTGTCGGCATTG
>JAAENI010000544.1 GCA_024224595.1 Hyphomicrobiales bacterium | reverse complement strand
CCTTGACGTTTTCACCTATTTGAGCATCCGGATGGACGATTGCACGTTCGTCTATCATGATGAGTTATTCATCCAGTATTTTATAGGTAAATGTTATGTCCGCCGTCGCACACAAGATTCCATCAACGGTAGCGGTTGTAGACGTTTTCCACACTTTGCCTTTTTTGCGCGTCAGCTGGACATTTAGTTGAACCTGATCACCGGGTTCGACCGGGCGCTTAAAACGGACATTGTTCACCCCGGCGAACAAGTAAACCAGTGTTTCATCAGCCGTCGCATCCATGCCCAAACTCGCCAAAATGGCGGAAGCCTGGGCCATGGCCTCAATCAGCAATACACCGGGGAACACCGGCCGATGCGGAAAATGGCCGCCGAAAAAAGGCTCATTTATACTGACGTTTTTTAACGCTGTAAGCGACTTGTCGATCTCGTAATCCATCACCCGATCGACCAGTAAAAACGGGTAACGATGGGGCAGAATTTTTAATATCTTGTGAATATCTATAATATCACTCATCTAATTGTCTCCAGGGGATTTCAAGACCAAAATTACAAATAACATAGGACCTCAGCCTAACTCAGTGGCGAAAGAAAAATGAGATGAAATCCTTCTGATCAAGGCGCAATTCGCAAGATTTGCAACGCGAAACAGGAAGATTTAAATCAGTTTCACTCATCATCTTAGTTAAACTGAGGTCTGAACATTGTGTTTTAGCCAACTTAAACTATTTTAACCCCGCCTCAGGCGGGCGACCAATTTCTGCCATTGCCGTATCGGCATTGCAGGCAATGCCGCTGAATAAATACCCGGCACGGCGATTGATTTGGTTACGTAGCTATCCGCAAAAACGATAACATCATCACATATATCAATATGACCAAGTATTGAAGCACGCCCGCCAATTTTGCAACGTTGTCCGATGTGCGCGCTTCCAGCAATTCCTGCACAACCCGCAATCGCTGTATGCCGTCCAATTGTCACGTTATGCGCTATTTGCACCAGGTTATCAATAATTACCCCGTCACCGATCACCGTATCTTCAAGGCTACCTCTGTCAATCGAAGTATTGGCCCCAATATGCACACCATCACCAATCACAACACTGGCAATCTGAGGAACTGCTACCCACTCAGGCCCCTGCTCATTTGACGTTTCAGCAAAGCCAAAACCATCTGAGCCAATGACGGTTCCAGCACTTACATGGCATCGGCTTCCCAACTGACAACCATCATAAATCGTTACATTCGCATCAATTCTGGTGTTTTCTCCAATACTCACGCCTGTCCCAATCACCGCACCAGAACCAATAGACACGTTGTTTCCAAGCAGAGTATTGTGCCCGATGACAGCATTTGCGCCGACCGATACACTGTCTCCCAGATTTGCACCGGAGGCGATAGATGCACTTGCTGACAATTCGGCAACACACTCAGCGTTTAAAGTCTGTGCCTGAAATGCCGTAATAATACGTGCCAGCGCCAACAAGGGGTTGGCAACAATAATTTTATTTCCCGAATAGTGATCCGCCAAAGACGGGCTTGTAATCACTGCCCCCGCTCGGGTATGCGCCAGGTCATCGGCATATTTTTTATCAGAATAGAAACTGATTTTTTCCTTATCCGCAAAAGACAGATTGCTTACTCCATCAAGAGTTATGTCATTAGAACCGACAATTTCTCCTTCGCAGCACGCAGCCAGTTGTGCCAGAGTTAGCTTCAAGACAGGTCAACGGGCTCGCAAATAGACATCAAGCTG
>JAAENI010000543.1 GCA_024224595.1 Hyphomicrobiales bacterium | reverse complement strand
GCTCAGGCAGGTGGTAGACTGGCCGGCGCCCTGATTGGTGGAGCCATCATCGGTGGTCTGATCGGTATCGCTTCACAAAACCGTTATGCTCCTGTCTACCGCGCTTGCTACACACAGTGGGAAACCCGTTACAACAGCTATGGCCAAGCATACAGTGTACAAGTTCAATACTGCTAATCAGAAAGCAGTAACCCAATTGGTTCAGGTTTAATTCTGTTTGCATATCTGACGTGCCCCACCTTGCAGACGGGTTGACCTGAACCTCCCCCTTTAGCAGAAAGCCCCGAACCAGCCTGATCGGCATGAGGTTCGAGGCTTTTTGCGTTGTGAGAGGAGTATTTGGGCTGGATGTTGGTGAATGGTTGGGGAGTGCATAGCAACCAATATGAGCTTACCAGGCAGCGAATGATTTTAATCTCTCGTGTTCAACCTCAGGAATAGCATCGTCACGTCATGACAAACCTTGCCCGATTGACGGAAACATAATAGATATCGCGCTGCGTTTGTGCCAAAATCTATTGAACTGAATTGGCGCATCAATAATTCAAAATAAAAGTGGAAGTGCCTTAATCCATGCTCTCGATATTTGAAATTGCAGCCTCATTGTTGGCGCTTTCCGCTTTTTTTGGTTGGATCAACCATGTTTTCATCAGACTGCCACACACGATTGGCTTGTTGGCGATGGCGCTGGTGTCTTCAGTAGCTCTTTTGTTGGCAGAATGGATTTGGCCGGCTCTTGGAGTGACGGATGCTGTTCAATTGGCAATTGGACAAATTGATTTCTTTGCAACGGTAATGGAAGGTATGCTGGCATTCTTGTTGTTTGCAGGCGCTCTGCATGTCGATTTTGATTTTCTCAAAGATCAGAAATGGGCAATTGGTGTAATGGCAAGCTTTGGGGTGGTTTTGTCGACTGTCATTGTCGGTTCGGGTTTCTGGCTTTTATCAGGATTACTGGGCTTGCAAATTCCTTATACCTGGGCGTTGGTATTCGGCGCCCTTATCTCCCCAACAGACCCGGTAGCAGTATTGAGTCTGCTAAAATCAATCAATGTTCCACATTCACTTGAAGCTAAAATTGCTGGTGAATCGCTATTTAATGATGGCGTCGGTGTTGTTGTATTTACGATTTTACTGGCCGTGGCATTACAAACCGGTCTGGAAAGTGACGGTATCGATTTTCTGCATGTGGGTGAATTATTTTTTGTCGAAGCGTTAGGTGGGGCGGTTTTGGGGCTTATTACGGGCTGGCTGGCTTATCGGGCAATGGCTTATATGGATGAATATACGCTTGAAATATTAATCTCGTTGGGCGTGGTAGCGGCAACTTATGCGATTGCCATCCGTCTGCATATATCGGGACCGATTGCGGTTGTCATGACCGGTTTATTAGTAGGAAACAGGGGTGTTCGGGTAGGAATGAGCGAAAATACACAAAAGCATTTATTCGGATTTTGGGAATTGATTGATGAAATATTGAATTCCGTACTGTTTTTGCTGATTGGATTGGAAGTACTGGTGCTGACTTTGGACCCATCATCTGGCTGGCTGGTTTTGGCCAGCATACCGCTGGTTTTGTGTGCACGATTAATTTCGGTTTTTCTGCCGATATCATTATTATCTTTCTGGTTGCATTTTACCAAAGGAGCCATACCGGTGCTGACCTGGGGGGGACTGCGTGGCGGTATTTCTGTTGCTCTCGCTCTCTCATTGCCAGATAACGAGTATAAACCGGTTATTCTAAGTGCCACTTATGGTGTGGTTTTATTTTCAATTTTTGTGCAGGGATTGAGTGTTAAAGCATTGATCAACAGAACTGTAGACCCGACTTTATTATAGGAAAATTTGGAATTATAGGAAGACTTGGGATGAAGCGAAAATATTTTACGCTTGACGTGTTCACGCAGACGCCGCTTGGGGGGAATCCACTGGCAGTTGTTCTTGATAGTGAAGGTCTTGATGATGCGGCTATGCAAGCCATCGCCGGAGAATTTAACTTATCGGAAACGGTGTTTGCATCGCCGGCGACAACCAATGAGAATCGGGCGAATATCAGAATATTTACCCCCAAGCGAGAGTTGCCATTTGCGGGGCACCCAACGGTTGGCACAGCGATATTACTGGCCAAATTGGGTGGGCTGGAATCTGGCTATGAAATTGAACTTGTGCTTGAAGAAAAGGTTGGATTGGTTCCCTGCAAAGTAAGTTGCAGCGATGGATTGTTTCACGGGGGCTTCGAACTGCCAAAACTACCGCAAATGGAACCATTGAATCTTGACGCCACGCTCTTGTCCCGGGCGACAGGGATCCGGCCTGACCAATTTGGAATTTCTGGCCATCATCACTCGATATGCAACGCGGGAGTAGCGTTTCCGACTGTCGCGGTAGCCGATCTATCAGCAATTGAGGCAATAAAAATCGATGAGGATGCGCTGGCCAAGTGTTTTGAGAGCACTGATGTAGCCGCAGAGATTTTTGTCTATACCAAACAGTGTGTTCATAAAGACAGTGATTATCATGTGCGGATGTTTGCTCCGGCATTTGGTATTACCGAGGACCCGGCGACAGGTAGTGCAGCAGCATCCTTTGGGGCTCAAATTATGGCTTATGAAAAGCCCGTAGACGGGGATCATACCTATGTTATTGAACAGGGGTTTGAAATGGGGCGACCATCGTGTATTGAATTATCATTGAAGGTTGAAAAGGGTCTGCTGAAAAGTGCAGGTATCTCCGGGTCAGCTGTGATAGTCAGCGAGGGAACATTGTATATTTGAGTTCATAATGGCAGAAAAAAGAACTGGCTGATCAATTCCGCAAAAGATCAGCCAGCTTAAGGCACAATCAATTCTGGCAGGCTGGGGGAGGCTTTGCCAGAATTCGAATTATGCTCCTCCAGAGAAAAGTCGACCCTGGGTCAAACACGGGAATTGCATTTGACCAAGAAAAATTGCACCGCAATTCTGTCGTAAGTGTGCGCATAATGTGACCATTTGGGGAAGAATGTGGTGAACTGCTTTGGTTTGTCAATTTGGCAATTGATTCGGGTATTTTGAATTTTCCGGGCATCGCGGGTTGTCAGATACAAAGTAATGTTGTTTTGAATCATTAATATTCTTATATCCCACTCCTAATTTAACAAAACCAAGAGGCGCATCGGCTATGGCAAAATTTTACGATCTTGATACTCTGGCTTTGCATGCGGGGCACACACCTGACAGTGACTTTGGTTCACGCGCCGTGCCTATTCATCAGACTAGTTCATATGTATTCAAAGATACCCGTCACGCTGCAGCGCTTTATAATATGGAGGAAGGGGGGCATTTATACTCGCGCATTTCAAATCCGACCGTTGCTGTGCTTGAACAACGTCTGGCAGCAATGGAAGGTGGTGCAGCATGTGTGGCAACTGCTTCGGGGATGGCCGCATTGCACCTGGTTACTACAATGCTGGTCAGTCAGGGTGACCATATTGTTTCGACTTCGGCTTTATATGGTGCAAATATTAACTTGCTGAAAAATACTATGCCGCGATTTGGCGTGGAAACGAGTTTTATTTCAGGTCGTGATCTGGAGGGAATTAAAGCCGCTATACAGCCGAATACCAAGTTTATTTTTTGTGAGCTAATTGGAAACCCGGGGCTGGATGTACTGAATGTCGACGCAGTTTCCAAAATAGCGCAGGATGCAGGAATTCCACTGGTAATGGATGCGACTTTTTGTACACCCTATTTGTTTAAGCCACTTCAACACGGTGTAAATATTATTATACACTCGGTGACAAAATGGCTTGGTGGTCATGGTGTGGCAATAGGTGGTGCGGTGATTGATGGCGGTAATTTCGATTGGGGAGCAAGTGACAAGTTCCCAACATTAACCAGTGAACATTATGCTCTGGACGGGATCAATTTCTGGGAGGAATTTGGACCAGTTGCATTAACGATGAGAATGCGAGCAGAAGGCATGTATAACTTTGGCCCTTCGATGGCACCTGCCAATGCATTTCATTTGTTGCAGGGTATTGAGACTTTGGTACTTCGAATGGAGCGCCATATGAGCAATACAAAAGCAATGCTGGATTATTTATGTAATCATGATGCGGTTAGTTGGGTTCGACATCCAGATTTACCTGATCATCCTGATCATCAACTGGCAAAAAGCATTCTGCCAAAAGGCGCGGGTTCAATTATTGCGTTTGGCGTAAAGGGAGGCCGTAAGGGCGGCATGGCTTTTATCGAGAATGTCCAACTGGCCTCACATCTGGCAAATGTCGGGGACGCCAAGACACTGGTTATTCACCCGGCTTCAACTACCCATTCTCATATTTCGGCGGAAGACATGCTGGCTGGCGGATTGACCGATGACATGATCAGACTTTCAGTTGGCCTGGAGAGTTTTGCTGATTTGAAGGCCGATTTTGATCGCGGATTAAGAGCGGCCATTAAAATGTCAGGAGCCAGTTGATATGCGTTTTGAAATTAACGGTAATCAAGTTTTTGCCTCAACGGGTGGAAGAAATCCAAAGCCGGGTCAGCAATGGATCATATTTGTTCACGGCGCTGGCGCCAGCCATGTTGTCTGGAGCCAGCAGGTTCGTTCATTTGCTTACAATGGATTCAATGTGTTGGCGGTTGATTTGCCAGGTCATGCAGAGTCTATCGGTGAGCCATATGAAAATGTTGAGGAGATTTGCGATTGGCTGGTCTCAGTAATGGACTTTTTGAATATTGATGAAGCTCACCTGGTCAATCATTCAATGGGCGGATTGATCAGTCTTGAACTGGCTGCGAAAAACCCCCATCGTGTAAAAAGTGTGGTCTTCATTGCCACAGCAATGGAAATTCCGGTGAATGATGTATTGATTGAGGTTTCCAAAACCAATCCACCAAAAGCCTATGACATGATGCATTCCGGCTTTTTTGGTCGTTATGGACAAATGCATGATTGCTCTGTGCCGGGTACCTCGCTATTGGGATCCAGTTTTCAGATTATGCACCACAATCCTGAAACTGCCCTCAATACGGATCTGATTATATGCGCTTCTTATAAAGGCGGAGCGATGGCCGCATCAAAAATTTTGTGCCCAACGCTATGCCTGCTTGCTGGGGATGATGCGATGGTCCGGTTAAAATCCGGCCTGATGCTTGCTGATGCACTGAGTGATAGCCAGCTTCATATTTTTGAAGGCGCGGGTCACACGTTAATGGGGGAAGTCCCACGAGAAATTAATCAACAGATGCGTAGCTTTTATGAAGAAAATTTTGATGAAAAATAAAATGACAGTTATAGATCAATCGTCAATTCGCAAAGTATGTGTAATTGGAGCTGGAACAATGGGTGCTGGCATTGCTGCTCAGGTTGCCAATGCCGGGCTTGATGTCTTAATGCTGGATATTGCCGGAAATGGAGAAGACCGTAATCAGGTGCTCCGGAACTCGCTCCAGCGTATTGAAAAGTCAGATCCACCCCTGCTGATGAACCCGAGCAATATCAGTCGCATTGAAATCGGTAATATAGAAGACGATTTGAATAGAATTGCAGATTGCGACTGGATTGTTGAGGCGATTGTTGAGCGACTGGATATCAAACGCACTCTTTATGAAAATCTATTACCCCATTTGAAAGATGGTGCAGCAGTATCGTCCAATACTTCAACTATCCCAATTTCTTTTTTGATGAAGGGAATGCCAGAAACATTACGACAACGGTTTTGCATTACCCATTTTTTTAACCCGGTTCGCTATATGCGTTTGCTGGAATTAGTGAGCGGTGAAGAGACCGATCGGCAGATTATTGAACTGCTATCCCGATTTTGCGAACGCGATTTGGGCAAGGGCGTGGTTGAATGCGCAGATACGCCCGGGTTTCTGGGTAATAGAGTCGGTGTGTTTGCAATGCAAACGGCCATTCACGAAGCAACGAGGCTGGGTATCAGAATTGAAGATGCGGATGCATTGTTTGGTCGACCGATGGGTATTCCAAAAACTGGCGCGTTTGGTCTTTATGATTTGATTGGCCTTGATCTGATGGCGGATGTGGTGCGATCACTTGTCAGCATTTTACCGGAAGGTGATCCATTCCATGAAGTTGGGGGAGAAAACGCGTTAATCAATTCCCAGATTGAACAAGGATTTACCGGAAACAAAGGAAAAGGTGGATTTTATCGCGAAATTGATGGAAATAAACAGGCTCTGGATCTGGGGACCGGAGATTGGCGAGACAGGATCGACACCCTTCCAGAACTCGCAACCACTGGTGAGCAGAAGGGGTTGGCTTTCCTGGCACACGGTGATGATCTGCTCAATAAATATTGTTGGCGGGTTTTAGCGCAAATATTGAATTATTCTGCCAACTTGATCCCTGATGTGACTAGATCTCCGCAAGATATCGATGATGCAATGAAGCTCGGGTATAACTGGGTTAAAGGTCCGTTTGAAATGATGGATGAAATGGGCGTTGAATGGTTTGTGCAAAAACTTCAAACAGATGGCATGCCTGTGCCGGAGTTTCTGAAACAATGTGACGGCGAACCAATTTACCGGGTAGACAATGGGCAATTGAAGGTCCGTCACTGGGATGGACAATATCATGCAGTAAATTTACCTGATGGCGTAGTGCGTTTTTCCCTGATGAGACAAACCTTGTCGCCGGTCAGTGAAAATGAAAGTGCCAGTCTTTTCCACTTGGATAATGGTGTGCGCCTGGTTGAATTTCACACGAAGGCCAATGCGCTTGATGCTGATTGTATGGCAATCATTGCCGCTGCGGCAAGTGATACGGGCCCTGGGATTATCATTCACAATGACGCGCAGCATTTTTCGGCCGGCGTGAATCTTGAGCATTTTCTCAAGCTGATCAAGCAGCAAGACTGGGTTGGAATTGATGCATTTCTGGATGATTTTCAAAGCTCGGTATCGGCACTGCAATACTGTGATGCGCCGGTCATTGGTGCGCCATCAGGATTAGCAATAGGTGGTGGATATGAGATTCTTGCCCATTGTGATCAAGTTATTGCACATGCAAATACTGTGATGGGACTTGTTGAAGCCAGTGTCGGTTTGGTGCCGGGGGGAGGCGGGGTCAAGGAGACTTACTGGCGTTGGTATCAGCGTCTGGGTGACTGGGAAAAAGCAGCCTGGAACACATTTAATCAGATTGGATACGGGCAGACCGGATCATCGCCGGAACTATCAGCAAAATATTGTTATTTTAAACCGGATAGAGACAAAATGGTGATGAACCGTGACAGGTTAATTGCAGCAGCAAGCGGTGCAGTGGCAGAGTTGGCACCGGGTTATTTTCCCCGCAATCCTCCAGAGTTTGTCCTAACCGGAGAGAGCGTGTATTCCCAAATGGTTGAATTTCTGAATAAAGGTAAAGAAAAGGGTCTGTTTTTTACTCACGATGTTACCGTTGCCAGTGCTATTGCAGCGATAGTGACAGGAGGGGTGGATTGTGAATGTCGCACTGCAAGTGAACAAGAACTTTTTGACTTTGAAAGGGCTAACTTTATTCAGCTGGCACAAACGCCAGAGACAGTGAAACGGATTGAAACTATGCTTGGTGGCGGTGGAATAATTCGAAATTGAAAGCCTGATCTCAGTGCAATATTCGGTCTAAATTATTCTGTTTGTTGGAGTATTAATAACTTTTCACCTACCAAAAACTATGTATTGTTAAAGATGACCGGGACCCCCACACCCACACCCGGTTAGGCTGCGGGTGTTGTGGATTATCGATTATTCAATAATTCCTGGTTGGTAGTATTGGAACTCTTTGAAAATACGATCTGATAATGATGCTTGCAGCCTCTTGTGGGTTGGCATCAAGGCTAATATTTCCTATTTTTGTCCTATAAGCATTTCACGTTTAGTGCCGAAACCTTTAGCCCGGTTGATTGTAAATCCTGCCGATTGCAGATTGCGACGCACATATCCCGCGACAGAATAGGTGGCAAATGTACCACCTGATTTGGTCGCATTGTAAACGTCGTCCATCAAGTTTTTGTTCCATAATTCTGGATTCTTTGATGGTGAAAAACCGTCGAGATACCACGCGTCTACATTCGCATTTAGATTGGGTAATAGCATATTGGCATCTCCAAATATAACATCCAACTGAATATTGCAGGGGAACTTGATATGAAGTCCTGGATGATCAATCGACCAGTTCTGACACAGGTGTTCCGTCAAAGGTTGAAGGTCGGTCCAGCGGGAATTTGCCCGACGGATATCATCCGTATTCAGAGGAAGCAATTCGAAGGAAATAAATTGGAGTGTTGCCACCTGTTGCCAGGTCATGCTCCACTGACGTGCCGTTTCCAGAAAATTCAAGCCGGTTCCAAATCCCAATTCGGCGATGGTAAAATGATCAGGTTGACTCCAGCGATGGGGCAGATTGTTGCCATTGATAAAGACATGGTCAGTTTCACCCTGGCCATCAATTTTGGAATAGTAGGTATCTGAAAATCGATCAGATCGGGGAATGTTATAATCAATCCAACGTGGGTTGGCTTGTTCGATGTTTTGGGTCATAAGGTAGATAGATTGTAATCCGGAGTCTAAAAAACTGTTTCAAGAACTCTGATTAAATCCGGCTAGCGTTTCTGTGTAAAGAAGAAATGGTCTAAAGTAATTTTTTCGATTGAATTAGCATATGTTGATGAATAACCATGATAATGAATTTGATTCAGTTATTATTGGCGCTGGTGTCCTGGGGCTTTGGGCGGCGCGGCAGATAATTTGTGAAGGAGGTTCAGTTTGTGTGCTGGACAGGCAGCGGGTTGGCAACGGCGGATCAGGGGGCATTTTAGGTGCACTAATGAGCCATATTCCCGATGGCTGGAACATCAAAAAAGAATTTCAATTTCAGGCACTTGATATGCTTGAGGGTGAACTCGAAACACTGAGCAAAGATACCGGATTAAGCACGGGGTACAGACGATGTGGTCGTGTCATGCCTTTGGTTCACGAAGGTATGAAAGACCATGTTGAAAGCTGGTTATCGGGTGCTGAAACCAACTGGCGCGGTCGCCACAGTATGGAATATCTCGAATCCGGGAATTCCTGGTTTTTGGACACAGGCTGGCCTTTAACTGCTAACGCTCCATTTGGAGCGAGTATCGATACGTTTGCTGCCAGATGTAGCCCACGCAAAGCAGTCGCAGCGCTTGCAGCTTTTGTAAGGTACCATGGGGAAATTCGCGAGGGATGTGAGGTCTCATGTGTTTTACCGGGTCAGAACAAGGTAACTTTAAGTGATGGCACGGCCGTTAGTGGCAGGGAAATCATAGTAGCCAATGGTGTTGATGCCTACCGGTTGCTGCATCCTTTTATGGGACCAGCCAATGATGATAAACCGTTGGGTCGAGGCGTGCGCGGGCAAGCGGTGATGATCGAATTTGCTCACGATGATACCCTGCCAATTCTATATCAGGACGGCACTTATATTGTGCCTCACGAAAATAATTACATGGCGATTGGTTCTACTTCCCACAATGTTCCTTTGTCAGAGCTGGAAGAAGTTCACACTCAATTTGATCCATTAGACATGGATTTTTATCATCGGGCAGTTAAGCTGGCACCGGGAATTAAGGACGCACCAATTGTTGAGCGCTGGGCAGGTATTCGGCCACGAAATACCCTGAAAGGCCGCGGTGCTGATCCGTGGTTTGAAAAGGTGCCAGGCCATGACAATTTGATTGCACTGATTGGCGGTTTTAAAATTACGTTTGGCATAGCCCACCGGGCAATGGATGTTGCCCGCGGCAGGATAGAAGGACCTCGGCGCCAGAAACTCAACTGGGTTCAGTAGCCTTCATGCTTTCGCGTTGAGAAATGTCGGCAAACCACTCACTGAGCTTATCGCGTCCTGGCCGCCAATCCTCAATTATTTCCCGATATTCGATATATGACAATGCACAGGCAATTGTGACCTGGCCAATATTGAAGCCTGAGGAAAAATTTTTGGAGAAATTCTGTTCAAGATAATTCAGCGCATTGATTATTTTACCTTGTTGTCCTTGGGTCCATTCATTCCAGCGAAATTCTTGCGGCCGCATGAAGGTTTCGTAGCGTGCGAGCAAAGCGGCATCCAAAATACCATCACCAAGCGCCTGTAAGGTGAGCGCAGCAAGGCGGGCATTTTTTTCGACGGGAAACAAAGTTGGCTTATCTCCCAGTCCATCGACAAATTCACAAATTACCCTGCTGTCAAATATCGCGTGCCCGTCATCTAATACCAGGGTTGGGATTTTGCCAATTGGATTTGCAGCGACAATATCGCCATTGGGGTCTATGGGGCTTGCTTTGGTGGAAATAACGT